>DATMAT010000079.1 GCA_035559815.1 Thermodesulfobacteriota bacterium | reverse complement strand
CTCCTTCTCCTCCGGCGCCTTGTCTATCTCCTCAAACTTCACAAACTTCGCCCGCCCCTGCTTCTCCAATACCTTCGTTATCGCCGCCGTTAACGTCGTCTTCCCATGATCCACATGCCCTATCGTCCCTATGTTCAAATGCGGCTTCCCCCGCTCAAATCTCTGCTTCGACATCGTACCCTTACCTCCTTAGTTAGTTATCACACTCCCAAGAACCCGGAGCCCACGGGCGGACTCGAACCGCCGACCACATCCTTACCAAGGATGTGCTCTACCGTCTGAGCTACGTGGGCCATACACCAGCAGAGCGGGAGACGGGACTCGAACCCGCGACCCTCAGCTTGGAAGGCTGACGCTCTAGCCAACTGAGCTACTCCCGCGGTTTCAATAGCGGATTGCAGATTGCGGATTGCAGATTTTAAAAGACTACCTTTTCCTCCGAAATCCCCAATCCGAAATCCAAAATTGTTTTGGGGAGTGGAGGATTCGAACCTCCGTAGGGTTGCCCCGCCAGATTTACAGTCTGGTGCCATTGTCCACTCGGCCAACTCCCCCTGGTCAGAAAAGATGCACGATACGTCTTCAATATTATTTGCAATATCCTGCATCTTGGCGGTGGAGCTGGCGAAGGGAGTTGAACCCCCGACCTGCTGATTACAAGTCAGCTGCTCTACCACTGAGCTACGCCAGCTTCCGAACACTGAAGACAGTTCTCTTGTATTTTGCATCAAGTTGAATTTAGGAATGGTACGTGAGTATTCTATAAAAGGTTATATACTATCATATATCTATCGAATTTGTCAAATCCTGGCGGTCTATTAGGTATAATGGCCGGGATTCAAAATAGAGAAGCTAGTATTTCGGCTTCCGAGACCTTAGCCTCTCCCACAAAAGCTTCGCCATGCATTCTCCACATCTGCGACCTTTTCTTTAAAATTTGCACCTGAAGCTTAACCTCATCGGAGGGTAGAACCGGTTTCCGGAACTTAACACTTTCAAGCCCAACCAAGGCTGGTTGTTTTCCCCTGAGTTCCTCCATTTGGGAGGCGTAAACCAAGATAGCCCCGGCCTGTGCCAGGGATTCGACTATGATAACGCCCGGCACGATAGGTTTTCCAGGAAAGTGGCCTTCGAAAAAATAATCTTTTGGGTCAAATCTCTTTACCGCCAGAATTCTGACCCCTGGCTCAAAGTCAATTACCTTGTCCACAAAGAGAAAGGGCTCCCTGTGCGGAATAAGCCGCTTTATCTGCTCCTTGTCCATTACCGTATTTAATGCACTATCGACCATATAAGTCACTCAAAAAAGGGGGATTATAACCCATTTCATTCTTCCTATTACTTCTTAGCCCCAGCCTTTTTGCTGTCATATGCCTGTATGACCCGGTCGGTTAAATCGCCGTCCTTGCCGGCATATACCACACCGGCCTCAGTCCTCTCAAAAATCATGGAGTATCCCTGAGAATCCCCAATTTCTTTTATCACACTCTCCAGCTCCGATAGAATCTTTTGGGTCAGTTCAAAATCCCGCTTTTGTAGCTCGTCCCTAAAATCATCCCTTGTTCTGTTGTATTCCTTTTCCAGCCTTTCAATCTCCTCGGCCTTTTGTTTCCTGGCACTTTCGCCCATGACCGAGGTTTGACTGAGAAACTCCTGCTTCATGCTGTCGAGCCTCTGCTTTTTCTGCTCTATTATGGCCCTTTTTTGCTGAAACTCCTTCTCGAAAGATGCCTTTGCCGTCTTACCCGCCTGTGATTCCCTTATGACCCGCTGGAGGTCTATATAGCCTACCTTTCCAGAGGACTGGGCATATACCAGGCCGGAAATTCCGACCAGCAAACTCAGAGTTAACATAAAAAGTTTCATACTTGCCTCCTTAAAATTATTAAAATAAAGTGCCTATAGTAAACTGTACCTCGTAAGGATCCTCACCGGAAAGCTTTTTACCTATGGGAAAGCCGATCTCCAACCGGAGAGGCCCCAAAGGCGATACCCACCTGAACCCGAAGCCAACGTCTTTCCGGAGGTCAGCAGGGTTAAAGGTTAAGTCCTCGTTATCATTAAAGGCGTTGCCCATGTCAAAGAACAAAACCCCTTTAAGTCCGGCCTGCGGTAGTATCGGAATTATGTAATCAACGCTAAATAGAAGCTCCTGCGTCCCGCCTATGATCACGAAGCCTCCATCCTCCGTAGGAACCCGTGGACCAACCCTCCTGAACTCATATCCCCTGAGCGAATTAGGCCCTCCCAGGAAAAACCTCTCGCCTACAACCAGGTCATCGCCCACGTTCATAAGGTCTATTATGCCATACTGTCCTAAAACTGAGAACACCGTATTAAACCATAGCGGGAAGAAAAACCTGGTCGACAAAGTGTACTTGATAAAATCGGTATCGCCGCCAAAAGGCCCGGCGAACTCGACAAACGACCGGCTAATATTCCCCTTTGACGGGTCTATTAAATTATCGCGGCTGTCCCATATCAGACCAAGACCGAAGCTGCTTATTGTCCTAGGTCCTTCGTCGATTATCAGTTTTGCGTCTCCCGCCACATCCTCTATGTCCAGTTTTTCATACCTATAGGTCACCCTCCCCCCCAGGTATTTCCATATTCCCCGGCCGAAGGTTATGGTCCCGCCGTAAGACGCCCTATCAAAATCCTGGAATTCTCTGTCCGTGTTGAAGGCGACTATATCAAACGTCCAGTTAGTATCGAGAAAAGTGGGGTCTTGGTAATTGAGGAAAAAGAGACGGGTGACGCCGCCAATCTGGGCAGAAAGGGTTAAAGTCTTCCCGTACCCAAAAAGATTGGACTCCTGAATCTGGCCGGCAAAGATAAAGGTTTCAACCGAGCTGAATCCCCCGGCAACGCTAAAGAAGCCCGTGGGCCTTTCCTTTACTTTAACCTTGACGTCGAGCTTATCATCCTCTTCCGGCACCCGCTCTGTGGCCACTTCGATATTGTCTTCAAAATAACCCAACCTAAAAACCCGCGGTTTGATGTTTTGTATCTTTGTCGAGCTAAAAAGCTCCTGCTCCTCGATCGGAATTTCCCTTCTTATAACCTTATCCCGGGTCCTTCTGTTTCCCACTATGTCTATGTTTCTTACGTACACCTGCTGGCCTTGTTCTATGTTAAAGGTTATATCTACGGTGAGATTCTCTTTAAACTGTCTGAAGCTCGGTTCGACGTTGGCGAATGCATAACCTTTGTCTCCGTAAAATGTAGTGAGCTTGGTGATATCCTCGGCCAGGTCGGCGCGGCTGAAAACCTGGCCGCTCTTCAGTTTAAGAAGCTTGCTCAACTCCTCGGCTGGCTCGAGCAAATCACCCTGGAAGTCGATTTGGCCTACGTTATACTGGCTGCCCTCCTCAATCCTGAAAGTAACTATGAATCCCTCTTTCTCCTCGCTGTATTCTACCTCCGGCTTGCTGACGTTAACATCGAGGAATCCCTTATCCAGATAGAGAAGCCTGATCCTATCAGTATCATTCTCCACGTCTTCCCTTCTATATAAGCCTCTTTTGGTAATGAAGGAGAGGAAATACCTTGGCTTGGCAGAAATCTCTTTCTTTATTTCTTTGGTCTTTATTGCCTTATTTCCGATTATCTCCACTTCCTTTATATAGGCTTCCTTGCCTTCCCTTATGTCGAATGTCAAGCCGACGGTTCCTTCACCCTTGGGTTCGATATTATAATCCACGATCGTACCATGAAAGCCTTTTCCGGAGTAAAGCTTTTGTATGGCTTCGACGCTTTTTTGCACTTTTTCAAGCTCGATTATCCTGCCCTCTTTTACATCCACAACCTCCAAGATCTCGTCACTCTTGACTTCCTTATTTCCCCTGACCCGGAGGTCTACCAGCACCGGCTTTTCCTTAACCTCG
Source organism: Thermodesulfobacteriota bacterium (assembly GCA_035559815.1). NCBI lineage: Bacteria > Pseudomonadati > Thermodesulfobacteriota > Thermodesulfobacteriota bacterium. Next base: position 43,446 of record DATMAT010000079.1, on the reverse strand, counting down.
TAAATAAGGAGCAACCCCTCATCGGTCTTCTCTACTTTTGCAGACACGTCCTCGAAAAATCCCAGTTTGTAGATTCTCTTTATATCCTCGCTGACCGTCCCGGGAGAGAGAGGCTCCCCGGTCTTAGAGGATATGTTGACCCTTATTAGCTCGGTCTCCACCCGGTTATTGCCCCTTATATCAATACCAACTACGTTCTCCTCCTCCGCATGTCCCAAGCCCGGGAAGAAAACAATATTGAATAGGATAGTTATAAAGAACAGTATCAAACGCCCGGCATCAGAGCTGTTAGGTTTCATCAACGATTCTTCCATCCAAGAGTTTAATTCTCCTTTTGAGCCGCGTGGCCACAGCCGGATTATGGGTAACTAAAACTAATGTTATCCCCTCTTCCTGGTTAAGTTTCAAGAACAATTCCAGGATCGATACCCCTGTCTCTAAATCCAGGTTACCGGTTGGTTCATCTGCCAGTATAACCTTTGGCTTTAACACAACCGCCCGGGCAATCGCCACCCTCTGCTGTTCCCCCCCGGAAAGCTCCCCCGGGCGATGGTCCAGTCTATTACCTAGTCCAACCCTCTCTAGCACGGCGACGGCTGATTCTTTAGCACTCCTCTCGCCGATTCTTTGTATGAGAAGCGGCATCATGACGTTCTCGACTGCGCTGAACTCGGGTAGAAGATAATGAAATTGGAACACGAACCCTATCTCCCGGTTTCTAAAAATAGCTAGCTCCTTTTCATTCTGATTAAATACGTCCTTTTCCTCATAAAGCACCAGCCCGTCGCTGGGCCGGTCTAAGGTTCCCAGTATGTGCAGAAGCGTGCTCTTTCCCGACCCGGATACGCCAACGACCGCCAGGGTCTCTCCCCTTTTAATCTCCAGGTCGATTCCCTTGAGAGCGGCAACCTCGCTGCCATTGGTGGTGAACACCTTTTTTAAACCCTTTACCTCTATAAATTTTCCCTCATTCATACCTCAATGCCTCGACCGGATCCTTTTGGGATGCCTGATACGACGGATACAGGGTAGCCAAGAAACATATCAGCAGGCTGAAAAAAGCCACCGCCAAAAAATAAAGCGGTTCAATTTTAACTGGAAACTCAGAAACAGGATAGACCTGGGTATCAAAAGGAATGAGCTGCTTTACGGCGTCGCTAGTTTTCACCAGATAGCATATTCCCAGCCCGGCAATTGTCCCAAGAAAGGTCCCGATAAACCCGATTATCATGCCGTCCGTTATGAATATGGTCATGATCTCCTGACGGGTTGCACCCATTGCCCGTAGGATGGCGATATCCTTGCCCTTCTCCATAACCACCATGGTAAGGGTGCTGACTATATCCAGGGCGGCGACCAGTATTATGAATCCGAGAAATATAGCTATGGCCATCCTCTCCAGACGGAGTGCTCGAAACAGGCTTCTATTAACCTCTTCCCAGTTCCTGGTGTAAAATGGGAATCCCAGTTGAGTGCTGATTTCCTCGCCTAGCTTTTTTGCCTCGTATATATTTTTCAGCTTGACCTCGACCCCGGTAACGCTGTTCCCCATCTCGAAGAACTCCATCGCATCCGTCAAGTCGATATAGGCTATAGAAGAATCGTACTCAACCATCCCATAGTCGGATATGCCGATAATTTCAAACCTTTTTATCTTCGCTTGGGGGCCGAATGGACCAACCCGGCCAAAAGGAGACACCAGGTTGACCACGTCCCCAAGAGAAACGCCCAGGGTGGTGGCCAGCTCCCGGCCAATAATTATGGGAGGTCTTCCTGATTTTGTATCCTTCCCGAGCTTAAGGATTATCTCTTTGCCTACGCTTACAAGTTTCTCGCTTTTGGCCTTTTCTTCCCTCCCCACAACGCCTCTTCCGATGGCCTCCTCTATATTGGTTACACTCCCGGCGGTCTCCGGGTCTATACCCCTAACAACCGCACCAGATACGTTGTTTTCTCCGACCAGCATTCCCTGTCCATAGACAAAAGGGCTAGCGCCGACCACATCCCTGAAGTTCAATACCTCTTTTGTTACTTTTTCATAATCCTTCACCGGGCCGTCGTAGCTAAGGACTACCAGATGCGAGTTTACCCCCAATATCTTTTCCCTCAGCTCTTCCTCAAACCCCCTCATGACACCGAGGACAACGTTTAGGGCCATTACCCCGATGAATACACCGAGGATGGATATTAGGCCTATGATCGACACAAAGGCCTGCCTTCTTTTTGACCGGAGGTATCTAAGTCCGATGAAGATTTCGTATTTCATTCGGGTCTAAGATGGGGGAAGAAAATTACTTCCCTGATCGAGGGTGAATTTGTGAGAAGCATGACCAGACGGTCTATACCGATCCCCGCTCCGGCGGTGGGGGGCATCCCGTGTTCCAGTGCGGTGATAAAATCCTTATCCGTTTCATGCACCTCTTCCTCCCCTCTAGCTTTCAACTCAAGCTGTTTGACGAATCTCTCATTTTGGTCAATAGGGTCGTTGAGCTCGGAAAAGGCGTTAGCAATCTCTCGTCCGGCTATGAAAAGCTCGAATCTGTCCGTGAACTCCGGGTTCTGGTCATTTTTCCTGGCCAAGGGGGACACGTCGAGCGGGAATTCATACACAAAAGTCGGGTCAACAATATTCGTGCCCACCAGATGTTCAAATATCTCCACCATCGCTTTTCCCTTTATCCCCCTGTGTGCTATTCCCAGGGAATCGGCTTTTTGGAAAAGCTTCTGCTCATCTTTAAGAACATCTTCTCCCAGTTGACTCCTCAGCGATTCGATAATATTGATTCTTTTCCAGGGACGATTCATGTTTATATTCAGCTCACCGTATTTAAACTCCAACGTGCCCAAAAGGTTTTTGGTGATGAAACAGATAAGCTCTTCTATCAACCCCATCAGGTCCTCATAGGTGGCATAAGCCTGATAAAGCTCCACCATGGTGAATTCTGGATTATGCTGGGTGGAAACTCCCTCGTTCCTGAACATTCTCCCAATCTCGTACACCCTCTCCAACCCGCCGACAACTAACCTCTTTAGATATAGCTCCGGCGCAATTCTCAAGAAGAGTTCCATATCCAGCGCATTATGATAGGTTTTGAAAGGCCTGGCCGCAGCGCCCCCGGCCACCGAATGAAGTATGGGGGTTTCTACTTCTAAAAAGCCCTTATCGTCCAGAAACTGCCTTAATAGTCTTATTATCCTTGTTCTCTTGACGAAGATATCCCTTGCTTGCGGGTTCGAGATCAAATCCAGGTATCGCTGCCTATACCTGGTTTCCACATCCTTGAGTCCATGCCATTTCTCCGGAAGAGGACGAAGCGCCTTCGTCAGAATCTGGAAGTCTTTCACGCTTATTGTAAGCTCGCCGGTCTTCGTCTTGAACAGGGTTCCCTTAATCCCGATGAAGTCCCCGACGTCGACATAATCCTTGAAGAGATTCAGACTATCCTCACCGGCAACGTCTTTGCGCACATATCCCTGTATCTTCCCGGTTCTGTCCATGAGGTGGAAAAACAAACTTTTCCCGAAATCCCTGATCGCTACTACACGGCCAGCGAGCAAGAACTCCCTGGTTAAGTCTTTCAACTGCTCTTCGGTAAAGCTCCCATAGGAAGCCAGAATTTCTGCCGATTCATTAAGAGGTTTAAAATCGTTGGAGAATGGATTTATTCCTAGATTTTTTAGTTCTTCTAATTTCTGTCTTCTCTGCGCTATCAGTTCATTTTCCATGATTCGAGCTATCTTATCTACCTAATCAGGGAGTGGCCGTCAAGGATATGAACACTCCGACGACCATAACTCCACACCCTTAACAAATTATAATTTTTGACCAATTAAACGTTGGAATTGAGAATTTAGACTTTGAAAATTTTTTGGGATTCGGGGCTCGAGGTCTCTAAATTTTATTTGCATCAAAAGGCTATAATTTTTTGTTTTCATCAAGAATTATATATGTTGCAATCGCTTTTGCAACCAGTTCGTTGTTGTTCAAAACCTCAATTTCCACCGGAACGACTCTTCCCCTTCTCAAGACCCTGGCCCGGGCTTCCGTAGTTCCTTCCTTGACCGGAGCCAGGAAATTTATTTTCATCTCCACAGTAAGAAATTTCTTTGAACTCTCGCTAACAGACAAGATGGCTATGGCAGCGGCAGAATCGGCCAGGGAAAAGAGAGCTCCACCGTGGGCGATGCCGTAGGGCTGAGTAAGTTTTTCATGAAAAGGCATAACCAGTCTGGCATAGCCTTCACCCATCTCCGTCACCTCGATTCCCAAGAGCTCCCAGAAGGGCGGCGAAGGGAAGGGCAGTTTTATCTCTTCATGCTTGATGCCGTCGGTCATGATTATTTCCTGAAAATTAACTTATATTATTTTAACTCATACTTATCAAAATAAGAGATTACTTCGCCGGGACCTGAGGTAGTGATTTGCAGCAGTCAGTCTAAACACTGCCCGGGAATAAACTCGGTGAAGAGTCTCTACAATGACAGTTTTTTAATGTTTTTCTAGCGGATGTACATCCGCTCATTCCTTCCCCGATTTAATCGGGGATCTACTCAGGACAGGCTCTGGGTCCAATCAAAGGATGTGGTTCCTGAGGTATTCGTCCTTCGAAGGATGCTAGTGTACTTATTCGGCTGCGTTTAGATAAGAACTGCATCAAGGCCTATCCCTTCCAAAAAGGGTAAAAGCGATAAACCCGGTCATACAAACTAGCCCGGCAGACAAGTACATAATGGGAAAGCCCCGATATTCGGCAACTAAGCCATATATGAAAGAGCCCAGCATTCCGCCTAGTGTGAAAGAGGCGCTACATATAGCAAACGCCTTCCCCCTATCCGCTTCCGGAGAAAGATCAATAACCAGGGCATAGATCGAAGGATAGACAAGCCCGTGGCTAAGTCCAAAGAGAATTCCAGATTCTATGAAATCGGTTACACTCGCAGCATGGCTTATCCAGATTATACTCAGGGCAAAGAAGAGGAGAGAAGGAGCGGCTGATCTTTTTTTGCCAAACCGGTCTGGTATCCACCCGCCGAATATCCTCATCAAAAGGGCAGATAGGGTGTAGGCTATGAAGAAGACGTCGAACGATTCAATCCTCAGTTCCTTGGCGAATACCGGGATGAATGTCAGTGTTGGAATAAAACCGGAGCCGGATATCATCAGGGTGAATGCGGCAACAAATACCCCCTTTCGAAATAGGGTCGTGAAGATTCCGTTCCTGATAACCATATCACTGGTTTCACTCTCAGGCTCCTTTATGAACAGGGCAATCAGAAAAGAAAGAAATCCGAATATGAAAACAATCAGGAAGAATCCGCTGAAACCATAATTCTCCACGAGACGCCTACCGATAAACGGAGCAAGGGCATAATTCACGATGGTAAAAACGCCGAAAAGCCCGAGCGCCTGGCTCCTTTTCGAAGCCGGAGAGACATCCGCCGTAAGCGTCCCCGCCGCTATGAAGCAGAGAGAAAAGGCCGCTCCGTGCAGGAGCCTGAGCAGAGGAAAAAGGAAATCCAGGGTGTGAATATAGGCAAACGGAATAGTGGTAAGGGACATAATTAACCCGCCCAGGGCCAAGAACCATTTTTTTCCCCATCTATCCACCAATATACCCACCGCCGGGGTGGTAACGATCGTGCTGAGTGAAGCGGCTCCCATGATAAACCCTATATCCGACTCGGTTCCACCCAGCTCTTTGATACGAAGGGGCAAGAGCAAAAAAGAATGAAAGTTGAAAAAGAAAATAAACCCGGAGAGGGTAATCAGCACGAACTGGCGGTTTATAATAGACCGGTTTTCGTCCGCACCGGTTCCGTTCAAGCCATTTACATATCTGGTCATAGCCTTAACTTATGGTTTAAAACAGGGAATTAATACCCACTTGGGGAGAATAATCAAGTTCCGGACACACATTATTATTTAGCAGTGATTAAGCAAGTCCCCTTGAAGGGTATATTCCGGAATACGAATGGATGTAAGGAACGCATATATGCGTTCCCCAAAACGTTTTTTACCCAATTTTGAAAGTGCCTCAAGGTTTTTTTCTACGATTTCTGTAAGTCCCGACTCATCAAATTTTTTTGTATATGAGTTATCAATATCAAATCAACCCTACAATCGACAGGGCTATGTATATCAGTCCGCCGACCGTGGGGAAAGAAAATGAGAGGGCCACCAGACGTGAGAATTCCCTCGTGCCCAATAAAAGCGCAATTACCACCTTAGACACGGTGTTCACACATGCGGCTATGACGATCCCCAGCGTGGCCACCTGCGCCGTGATGTCTTTATAGGCTAGATTGGCCAGTGAGACTGTAGGGGCATCCAGGTTAACAACCCCGCTCAGACCCGATGTAAGGTAGATACCTCCCGTACCCAGATGAGTGCTTGCAAGCGTGGTAAAAAATATTATCGCCGTAAAAATTGCCGCAAACTTGAGAGCAGGACCGAGGGTGAACGGACTCTTTAAATCGATTCTTTCTATCTCTTCTTCTCTCATGCTTGTTCTCCAGAGAAATAAAGAGCCGGCTATTCCCAAGAAGAACATCGCCACCAACGGAATGGAAACTTCCGTGACCATGGATTTGTTGAATATATAAACCTCGATAATCAGTTTGAGAAAAACAGTCGAGGAGGCCAGAGTGGAGGAAAAGGCCAGAGAATGGGTCAAAGACTTTTCCTCTCTGCTCCTCTGGGAAGCATTCATCACAAAAGCGGTGCTGGACACAATGCCGCCCAGTAAGCCGATTACGGCAATTCCCTTCCTTGGGGGCATGAGCTTCATCAATATATAGCTGGCAAACTCAATGCCCGAGATTATCACTACTACGACCCAAATCTTATAGGGGTTAAAAAATCCAAGATAATCATTTTGTGGTAGAAACGGGAGAATAACAAAAGCGATTATGGCAAACTTCAACGTTGCATAGAATTCCCTCTCGGTTACGCGGGTTATGAAGGCGTGGGAGTATTTCTTGGTATATAGTATAACGGTCGTAAAAATAGTCAGGGCAACGGCAACCAACCGATATTCGGTCATGCTCATTGCACCATAGAGGAAGGTGAGCACGGCCGTTATTTCTGTGGTTGTCCCCAAGTCTTTCTCTTCCTTCGACGTCTGCAAGTAGGCAGCAATAACCAGTAATACAAAAACCAGAAAAGAGGAAACAAAAAAAAGCCTTCCGAATTGGCTAGTAAAATGCTGGGAAAGCGCACCAAGAAGCGAGATCAGGGCAAAGGTCCTAATCCCGGCAAATGTTTTCTTCTCCTCTATTTCCTCACGGGCAATGGCCATCCCCCTCTCTGCCCCGATCAGAATTCCCAGCGCCAGAGCGATGAGGAGCGATTGCAGAAGCTCGAGGTTTTCAAGCATGGACTTAATTATAACAGGATTAGGTTCATCGCCACCGAGTTGAATACACCGCCGTTGGCCAAAATTGACAATAACAGGCAAAACTGTATATTCAGACGGTAATAGAAGGAGAACAGACGATGAAAAGAAATTTTACTAACCCTGTAATAATATTTTCCTTACTGCTAATTCCCCTTACTCTACCGGCCCCAACCTATGCGCAAAACCTACCTCCCGGGGACTTCACCAAGACGTGTAAAAACTTCTCTGTTCTTGGCCCTATTCTGATCGCCCAGTGCCAAAAACGTAACGGCGAGTGGGCAGCGACTAGGATAGATTATAGAGACTGCGAGTATGTGGTTAACGACAATGGAAACCTGAAATGTGACCGGTGGAGACCGGCTCATTTACCTAAAGGTAGCTACAAAGAGACATGCAAGGACATTCGGGTTGACGGGAAATACTTGAAGGCTGATTGCAGGAGAAAAGACGGCGGCTGGAAATACTCGGACATCAATTATAAGGATTGTGACGGGGATATATTTAACGATGACGGAAGGCTAAAGTGTAATCAATCCCAGAAACTGCCCAAGGGGAGCTACAAGCAGAGTTGTAGGGATATCTGGGTGGACGGAAAACAATTAAAAGCCGAATGTAAAAAAATAGACGGCGGCTGGCGTGACACGGGCATCAACTGGAAGAATTGCTCCGGCGATATATACAACGACAACGGAAGGCTTAAGTGTAAATGATCTACAGTCAGACCTGGTCTTTAACAGCTAACCCTAATTAACACCTATCACTAGCCCTTGTGAATCGAAATGTAAGGAACGCATATATGCTTTCCTTACAACTAAAATTCAGTGATAGGTCTATGATTGCGAATCATTAAGACTCATGGCAGCCAGTATATTTATCAAATTCTTTGAATACGGCAACCAAATTAACAGAGAAGAAAAAAAGACCGGATATTTCAACACCCCTCTCCTCTTTGACACCGATTCTTCGAGGATTTGAGTTAGCCAAGAGTAACCCAGTTAGGACTACTAAATCCGCTCTAAATGGTATAGGGACTTTGTGTTTTTGATTACCGAGGGTATGAGCATGAGAGACATCACCACGATTGATACGATTCCGACAATATCATAAAGCAAAAATGCTCTTCCAAAGATTTTAACACTGGGATAGTAGAGCAAGACGATGTTTCCTGTTATAAAAATTATTCTAAGCTCTGTCGGGCTTAACTTCCAGAAGGACAACTTGAACGTGCCCATATATTGTTGATGCTAAACCACACCCTTTCCCAAATAGGCTCGGAGCCTTGGCGAGATATTCCTTTTGATTAAGGCGCTGTGGATATACCATTTTTCCGTCCTGTCCAATTCGGCCAGGAATTTGATTTCTTTACCATCTCTGACCGCTATCGGCACGCCGTCTCTGTAAAGAATGCGATTATTGAATAGAGAGGAAACACGCTTGCCCGGGGTGACGATTCCGGTCAGGTTGAGCGGGTCGGCGGCGCTCACCGAGACGAGCTTCCCGCTCTTGGCCTCCCTCCTCTTGTCCCTGAGCATGGCCACTGCTTCGGACAAGGCAAATTGCTCGCCCCAGAAACCCTCGACAAACCTTCCCCCTCTTAATTCACCCCTCGCCTCCAATGTTCTCAAAACCCGAACCAACTCCCTCCAGGGCGGAGCAACATTCTCCCGCTCTATGAGCCTTCGAAACACGATACCGTATCTTCTGAGCAATGCCCTGGCTATCGTTATTAAAGATTCTTTGTCAAGCTTCCTGTCGTTCTCCGGCTGCCCGTTAGTATGCAGAAGAGACCAGCGTCCGGCTTGCTCCATTTTAAAGCTTATATTCGACCGCTTTTGTCTCCCCCTGACCGTACGGTATTTGGAATGAACGAGAAGTGCCCTCAACCCGGTATAGCTATCCGACGTAACCATTCCCATAGCCACAAGCTCGGCAATCGCTTCCTCTACCTTCACCCTTATTAGTCCCGTTTTCTCCACGATATCCTCGAAGAAAGAAGCGCCCTGGTTGGCCAAGTATTCCAAAACCTTCTGAGCCTCGTGCGACAAGTTCTCCAAACCGCCGTTGGAAGGTGCACTTAATTTTTTCCAAATCGGCAAATTTGTCCTGTTGACCAGGGTAATGGGAGTAGCCTTAATCGGACCGGCGCTCTTACTTCCATTTGAATAATTGCTCTGTTGTCTGAACCTACCCCAAACCGTCTTGCCGGAGAGGCAGAGCATATCCAGCCACACATAATCGTAGTCCTTCATTCGGGAGGGCAATAAATCCCCTTCCCATGAAGCGGCGGGCGCCTCAAATCCCTCTAGTTTCTTGAGTACCTCCTGCAAGGCTTCGGGACCTTCCGGCTTGTCTTCGATATCCAGTTGGTGCCAGGAGAAGAGGAACCGCATAAAATCTGCCGCGGAGACCGGCTGTATTTCCTTTCGCAATGTTGTCAAGGTGTAACGGTGGATACGGGCTAAGAGACGGCGTTCGCACCATTCCAGTTCATCCAAATCCGGTGTGAAATGACCCCGAAAAACGAAACCCTCGTTCTCAAGCGCCATAAGCGCCTGCTCAATCTCTGGGAGAGAAAGCCCCATCGTCTCGGCAATCGTATACGCGCGTATAGGGCCGAGGGCTTCCAATCTCCCTCGAATAATTTCTACTAAAGGATTCTCGTCGGAAGATGAACGCTTTATCAACCTCTCCGGCATTTGAATCCCCGGAATAAGAGTAGCTTGAGGATAGATTTCCTTCATCTGCAATACGCGTTCGGCGGCTACCCAAAATTCCTTCCCGCTTTTTTTATCCCGCAAAAGAACGGCGCGGTTTTCCTCGATCAACTCCTCAAGATAACCTCCCCACCCGTTCACGCCGTCGCCCCTCTTGCCTTCCTCTACAGTCAGAAACCCGCATAAAACCAGTGTGTCATGCAATTCCTCTGCATTCCCCACCTGGGGCCAAGCTTCCTCTCTTACCTCGTTTATTGCGGCTAAATCCAGCTTGCCCAGATCAGAAGCCTCCGCCGGGTCCAGCCACCTGCGGTTCTGAACGGCGTGGGTTCTCCTTTCTTCGAGCGGCACATCGTCCAGGAAGGAATAAGGACGGGCGTTCAAGATTTGTTCGGACAACGGCGAAGGTTCCCTCAGGTCAAGAGCTACGAGGCCGATCTTGTTTTCATGTATGTCGGTCAAAAGACCCTCAAGCATTTCTATATCCATCGCCTCGTATAGGCAATCATGAACCGTCTGATTGACCAGGGGATGGTCGGGTATTTCCCTGTCTCCTACAACATTTTCCTGACAGGCCAGTTGATCCGGGAAGATGACGGCGATTAGGTCTTCCGATTGTATTCTCTGTACAGCCGGAGGAACCTTCTTCCCGGCCCTTCGTCTCAATACTGCCAGAGAAGTGGTGGCATTCCATCTCCAGCGCACCTCGAACATGGGAGAGTCAAGCATGGCTTGAATCAACAAATCGCGAACGGTCTTGGGGTGTAAGTATGTATAGACTTCCTCGAGCGGAAAGCTGTGAGTAGCACCGAGAGACAGAATTATCGAATCCTCGGTGGCCGCCGCCTGTAGCTCAAAATTAAACTTCCGGCAGAAACGCTTTCTCAAAGCGAGACCCCAGGCCCGGTTGAGCCTGCTTCCGAATGGAGAATGTATGACCAGGTGCATCGCTCCCGCTTCATCAAAAAACCTCTCCATCACTAGGGTCTTGTGGGTAGGTATTACACCCAGAGCGGCTTTTACCGTGGCCAAATAGGTTACCAACTGGTCGGCGGCCTCCGGTGTCAATCCTATCTCGTCGGTGAGCCAACCGAGTGAATTTTTCTTCCAGCTATCGTCTGAGGAATTTTCGATTCCATCTTCTTCCTGGCCAATTTCTTTCAAGTCCCCTACCCTGTTTGAAATCTCTTCCCTCAGCCTGGAAACGGAAAGCGACAGCTCGGCGCTCCTTCCCGGGGCCTCGCCAAACCAGAACGGAATGGTCGGGGGCAGGCCCTGGGCGTCTTCCACCCTTACCTTGCCCCCGGTGACCCCCAGTATCCTCCAGGAATTATTTCCCAGAAGAAAAATATCGCCGGCCACACTCTCTATGGCGAAGTCTTCGTTGACCGTACCGATGAAGGTATTGGTAGGGTCGAGTATAACGTCATAATCAAAATTGTCCGGTATGGTGCCTCCACAGACGATTGCTGTCAGTCGCGCGCCTTTACGCGCTCTCAGTCGCTCATTCATGATGTCATGGTGCAAATATGCGCTCCGTCTTCCCCTCTGGGTGGCATAACCTTCGGAGAGCATTTTTATCACATCGTCAAACTGACCACGGGTTAAATTCCGGTAAGGGTACGCGCGACAAATTAACTGATACAGTTCGTCTTCTTTGTATTCCCGAGAGGCCACCTCGGCCACTATCTGCTGAGCCAGGACGTCGAGCGGCTTTTCCGGCATGACAATGTTGTCTAACTCGCCTCGCCTTACCGAATCCAGGAGCGCTGTACATTCCACCAAATCATCCAAGCTGAGAGGAAAGAGCCTTCCCTTGGGAGTTCCCTTGACCGTATGCCCGGAACGGCCTACTCGCTGTAAAAACGAAGCAATAGACCTTGGTGAGCCTATCTGACACACCAGGTCTACCGAGCCGATGTCGATGCCCAGCTCCAATGACGAGGTTGCCACAAGCGCCCTAAGCAATCCTGATTTCAATCTCTGCTCCGCATCGAGCCTGAGTTCCTTCGATATGCTCCCATGATGGGCGGCAACTACCTGAGAGCCGAGCCTCTCCGTCAGGTTGTGGGTCATACGCTCGGCTAAGCGTCTGGTGTTGACGAATATCAAAGTGGTCTTGTGCTCTTGTATGAGCTGTTCTAATCTGTCATAAACCTCTCTCCACACCTCGTTTGACATCACCGCAGTGAGCGGCGAGCGAGGGACCTCGATCCCCAGGTCTAACCTTCGCCTGTGCCCGGCATCGATTATTACACAGTCCAAATGACCGGACTGGTCTATTCCGCCACTACCCAACAAAAAACGAGCTATCGTCTCGATAGGTTTTTGTGTAGCGGAAAGCCCTACCCTGACCAATTCCCTCCCGGTCAGAGCGTTTAGCCTCTCCAGAGAGAGAGATAGATGCGAGCCGCGTTTACTTCCTACCAGGGCGTGTATCTCGTCGACGATGACCGTATTTACACTAGACAACATTGCTCGACCGTTTTTGCTGGTCAAAAGGAGATAAAGCGACTCCGGTGTGGTGACCAGGATATGCGGAGGATTTTTTATCATGGCCGTTCGTGCCGATGCGGGAGTATCTCCGGTGCGAACCAGTACTCTCAGTTCTATTTCTGGTAAGCCCAACCTACTAAGCTCTTCTCGAATCCCGCGAAGCGGAACCTGGAGGTTCCGCTCTATGTCGTTGCTCAAAGCCCGAAGCGGAGATACATAAAGCACCTCTGTCTGGTCGGGCAATTCACCGGCTAATCCCTGCTTGACCAGGTAATCAATCGTGGCCAGAAATGCGGCCAGAGTTTTACCCGACCCGGTGGGGGCGGCGATGAGGGTATTGTGATGTTTTTGGATTTCAGGCCAGGCCTTGGCCTGAATCTCGGTGGGAGTATCAAAGGCTCTTTGAAACCAGTTGATAACGGCCTGATGGAAGTTATCTAAAACCATATTAACTTGTTTTAAGCTATCTCAGAATTTTTTAGAAATAAACTTTCCAATATTATATATGATTACTTTTTGGCATTAAAATGTATTTTGTGGTGAGTGCAGATTATGTTACAAATGAACCTCTTGGAGGAAAAGCGTGATGAAATGGAAACGACATCTTAACCTCTTTCTGCTAGTCGCGACTATATTGGCGGCCGATTACGCATTAGCTGTTGGCCCCGATTACGAGGCGTTGATCGAGCAGGCAGAAGAGGCAATCGATTCTGGTAACGTCTCGCCTGACCGCGACCTGAAACCCCTGGTCGAAGCGTTAAAGCAGGCAAAGACGGACGAGGACAGGCGTCGCTTAATAGACAAGATTTCCTGGATGGGACGCCCCGATGGTAACAGCCCTCCGGAGGTCAAGCGCTATCTTCTTGAGCAGGCCACTCCGGTCCTGCTCAAGATCGGTAAGATTGGTGGCAGCGCATTCACACGCGGCGATGCATTGATGGCGCTACGGGATATGGGCGCATCCCGGTCGGTCCTGGAACAGGCGGCAACAATTGCCGAACAGGACCCGGACGACTTTGTGAGGAGCCGCGGCGAGATACTCAGGAACTACATCAAGACTATGCCTGCCGGCGACTGATGTAATAGTCAGAATTTGAGGTTTCAGATCATCCCGGCGTAAGCTCTATCCAGGGATAAGCTGCCCTCCTGGACCCGGATGGAAAAATCTTACCCATGCCGAGGTTTAAAGTTCTTGAGAAGCTACTTATTGTTAGTTCAGTAAAGGACCGTTCGTCAAAGCCAGAATTCACAATTAGTGAACAATCTTTCGATAACGCCGTTCGCTCTGAGTAGTGAACCTGTCGAACTATCGAAGGGCGAGCTCCGCAACAATCCACATCCTTCGACGCAGCTCAGGATGAGCGGATGCTTGCATCCGCTGCAAACCTAAAATAAACCCGCTCATTCTGAGTAGTGAGCTTGTCGAACTATCGAAGGATGAACACCACAATGAACCTATCCTTTCATCCTTCGAATCAGTGAACGGAGCTTGCCAAGTTGTTTACTATCATTTCGATAGTTTCTTCACGAAATTTATCGACGCCTCGAAAATTTCCATATCTTTCTCATAGTCCGACGACCTTTTTCGATTTATCTGTATCCATTCCCTCATCTTTGGCTTTCCCATGGGCTGGAATGGGGTAATATGCGGTCTTGATAAAAGCTGGCTAGCCACTCCCTCCGGCACCTTGACTCCAACAGCATCTCTATAAACACAGGCGAATAACTTCTTATTAACATAGTAGGCCGGGTATCCGAACATCCTTCCTCCCACCACATCGGGATGATTCAGAAGGATAGAGTCGAGGACGGCTTTATGCCTCGGCTCAAATACCGGCTTCTTCGCCTCTTTTTTCCCTTGTTTCCGCTTAGTTATTCCTATACCCTGCTTTTTAATCTCCTCCAAAACCGTGTTCGGTATCGGCCGGCAGCCGCAATTTCTGACGTGGTCGAGGTGCCACTTGATCCGTTCTTTCATCGTCGGTCTATCGGGCATCCTGTTCTTTTCATGCCAGGCTCTGTTGAGTTTTTCTTCGCTCATGATTTTCTCTAAGATGAATTAGAACTTTGAAATCTTTTACTCAAAACCGCCAAATCATCATAATGGAAAATTTATTGTCCAGTCAAGTTTCCTTACAAATGAACCCCCCTTGCGGTAAGCCGCAGGAGATCAATATATGCGCATGCACTCTAACATGTCATTGCGAGCGATGCGGTTCCCTGAGTTCCTCCCTCTTGATCGCTACCTCAGATCCCAGCGAAACAATCTGACACGAAGTGTCATTCCGAACGAACGTGAGGAATCTCAACAGATTGCTTCGTCCCCTTCGCTTTGCTCAGGGTCCTCGCAATGACGTGCCTGAGGGGGATCGCTTCGTCGTAGAGCCTGTCCTGAGCCTGACGAAGGACTCTTCACAGACAATGGAAAGTGGCTATGACAAAACAGTATTAGCCCTTTAGAAGCAAGAGGGAGTTATCATTGATTTAGATCAGAGAGCAAAAACAGTTCTTATTCTAGTTTCAGCTATAGCCCCAACCCTCGTCTGACCTGACTAACTATTTTCACGGGCTCCTGGGCTATATTGATAGTGAGTACGCCTTCCGGCTCCTCCAGTGTCTCAAACTGGCTCTCCAGGAGCTTTACATCGAAAAAGTGACCCTTCCGTTCAAGAAGACGCTGGTGAACGAGGTCGTAGTTGCCCTCCAAGTATACAAATACTACATTCTCCTTGTCCTTCACCAGAATGTCCCGGTATGACTTCTTGAGGGCAGAGCAGGCAACGACGGCGGACTGAGTGTTTCTAACCAAGTCGAGAATCAGATTTTGGAGCGCGTCAAGCCAGGGTTTACGGTCCTCATCGGTGAGAGAGATACCTTTTTTCATCTTCTCGATATTTGCTTCAGGATGAAAGTCGTCTCCGTCGTAGAACATCCAACCCAGCTCCCCGGCAAGCAGCCTACCCACCGTGGTTTTGCCGGAACCGGAGACACCCATCAGAATGATTATAAGTGTATTTTGAGCCACGGTTCTGTCACAGCCTCTATAAAAATGCGCAGTGGCAGGGCAGCGCCTCGTCCCCTCCGTCATCCAGCAAAATAGGGTTCGGGCAGCCCTCGTACTCCGGGCCTTATGGCGAATAAGCTCCCGGACAGTGGAAATCGGGCAATCTGCTCGGGGGTCATGGTTTCCCTTGCCGAGGTAACGTAAAGTACGTCAAGTTCTTCCCCGCCAAAGATACAACTCGTCGGACGGGGCACGGGCAGTTCAATCACCATGTCTACAGTGCCTGCCGGGGTGTAGCGCACCACCCGGCCCACAGAGTTATGAACACTCCAGACGAACCCCTCGGCATCGACGGTAAGGCCGTCCGGAAATCCATCCGAATCCCGGTCTAGAGAGGCAAAGAGACGACGGTTGGAGATGCTACCTAATATCGGTTCGAAATCATAAGCATAAATGCCGTACCGAAAACTTTCCGTGAAGTAGAACACCGAGTCATCCGGACTCCAGCCCAGGCCGTTTGCACAGATAACACCCGTCTGCATGCAATTAACCTTGGTATCCGGGTCCAGCCGATAGAGGCTTCCCATAGGGGCGTTCCATTTGACGTCATCCATCGTCCCCGCCCAGAATCGCCCCTGCCGGTCGCATTTGGCGTCGTTAAATCGGTCATAAGGCTTGTCCTCCTCCGGGTCGGAGAGGATTTCCAAATCCCCGGTATCGGGGTTAAAGAAGGCGAAGTCCTTCCGCAGGGTCAGGACCAAACCCCCTTTCTTCCGAAGCCCTACCGCAGTTACCGGTTGAGGGAAATTGAATGTGTCCTCCGTTGCTGTCCTCGGGTCGAAGCGATGGAGTATTTGGCCGGTAATGTCCACCCAATAAAGGACTCGCTCCCGAGGAGACCATAAAGGGGATTCCCCCACAATCGCCTCAGCCCTAAAGACGCACTCAACAGGGACGGAGCTAACGGTCTTATCTTTCATTTCATCTCCTCCTTTTAGCCTTGCCCTATCGGTAGTTCGTTCCTTACCTGATTCATGGAAAGATGGCCGTGTACCTTGTGATGGCCGATTACAGAGAGAATGCCGCCGGCACAGACCAGGACGGTTCCCACCAGGGACAAGGCGTTGGGAACCTCGTCCCAGACGACCCAGCCAATTAGCCCTGAAAACAAGACCACAGAGTAGTTAAACGGTGAAACCCGGGATGGTGAAGCCTGCTCGTAAGCCAGAATGAGAAGAAATTGAGCGATAGCCATAGTCAAGCCTATGCCAATCAGGTAAACCCAGGCCCTCGGTTCAGGCGGAGACCACTTGGTTGCCAAGAGTGGCACCGTCAGTATGCTGGAAATCAAGAAATAGTAGAAGAGGATGCGTAGAGAAGGCTCGGTTGTGTTCAAGCGGCCAACCGAAACAAGCGCTATAGCCGAGAAGATACCGGCCAGAATTGCTAGAGGGGTAGCCCAGCTAAACACGTCCTTCCCCATCTTTCCAAAAGCGCTCATGACGGCGACGAAGAAGAACGCCAGGGTAGTCAGCAAAATGCCCAGTTCGAGATTGCTCGTTCGTGTTGCCGATGCCTCCGCCATTACTACTCCGTCCCTCCTTCATAACGTTAGACGCAAAAGATAGTAGAACCACCGATGAGGCTACGTCGCATCCGTGCGTTAACTGCCGTGACCGGCGGCGAGGAGTGCGGCAAGGTCGTAGTTCAAAAGGTCTCCAATCCTCTCCAGGTTTATGTCTGCCGATGGAAATTTTTTAAGTACCTCCGGGTCGTGCGCATAATGGCCTTGCCTTGGAAATACCGTGGTAACATGCATGCCCCATACCTTTTTCACCGCGGCCAGAATGCGAAGCTTGTCATCCACCAAAACATAATGGTCGGCAGGATAGCGCCTTTCCACATCCTCCAACTCCTGTTCTTTATGAATATAAATCAGGATGTTTTTTTCGACCGCGTCCATCAGACCCGACCGCTCGATCTTCCGCGGCTGGAAGACCACGTCTCCGTCCGAGAGTATGACCGTCTTTCCCCACCTCTTCAGGTGGTCAATCACATCAAGCGAGTTCGGAAATAGACGGTTTGCGAACGGATAGTCAATCAGAAAATGGGAGACGGTAAGAAGGTGGGAATCTCGCGGGTTCTCTACCCGGTAGCGCTGAAGCGCCCCCAAATAGTCTGCATAACCTAGCTCGGCCCGCAACTGCTCGAAAATCTCCCAGTAGCGTTGTTGTCGCTCTTGCCCCACCTCGCGTTCGAGATAGCGCATCAGGTCGATGACCACACGGTCGTTGTCGAGTAAGGTGTTATCGACGTCAAGCAAGAATACTACCTGGTCTTGTGCCATAAAGAGCCGCCCTGATTCACATTCCGGTGCATGACCAAGGATGTGAACCTATAAAAGTTAAATATGATCCCGAAAAATGAACCTCTCCGCAGCGAGCCGCATGGTATCCATACTTGTACAATTAGCCTCATATGTCATTACGAGGAGTCCTTCGATTTCTCGGGATACGCTGCGACGAATCAATTTGACAAAAGGTTTCATTTCTCGAAGTCTAAGATTTCTCCCTTTGCTCGAAATGCCTGTCCTGAGCATGGTCGAAGGAACAAAACGTTAATTGTGTTTCCGATACTACAAAACGCTCTTGTCATTCCGAACCCTGTCCCGAACGAATGTGAGGGAGCTTGTGAGTAATCTAAACAGATTGCTCAGCGAAGTATACATTGAGCTGAGCGAATGTGCTCGCAATGACATCGGAAACACTGTGGCAAGGCCACATGGAATTCCTAAGTTTAATTCTTTCACGCCGACCATTCCAATACCACCTTTATCTCATCATCTCCATGATGTTCCAATGCCGCAGCAAAGTCGGTGTAGGGATGACGGTGGGTGATGAGGCGTTCCAGGTGATTTTCCCAGCGTAGACGTGCCGTTGTTAGATCATCCACGGCCATCTGGAAGTAGGCGCGAGGGTTGTTGACGCTCCCTATAACCAGTTGATTCTTCAGCACCAACTGACGAATAAGCTCTGCGCCGGAGACCTCCAACAAACGTCCGCCGCCGGGAATCCCGGTCAGCACATATACACCGTTATAGGCAAGTGCATCCAAGAGGTTGAATTCAAGCTTAGCCACCCCGGTGGCATCAAATATCAGATTCATGGGACCGACCATGGCGCCTATCTTATCCGGAGATACGGTGCGGCCGTCTATGTATTTCCCGCCGAGCTTCTCAAGCCACTCCGGGCGCGGGGAGTTTTCATCTACTATGTCCATACCGTATACCTCCGCGCCGCGGAGACGAAGCGCCACCGCAGCCAATAGACCGATTGGCCCTAGTCCAGCCACCAGACAACGCCGTCCATTTAGCCAGTCCGGTGTGGCCATTGCATCCGGCAAACGGGCAAACTGCACCCTTACCGCCTCGTCTATGGCCTTTTCCGCCACGGAAAGAGGCTCTGCAAGCACCCCCACGGACTCCAGCTCAGGCGGCACACGAACAACATACTGCTCTTTATCCACCACGTATTCCGCCTGGAATCCATCGAGCCCCCAGATGCCCCTTTCCCGGAAATCGCCGGTGTTGCACATATCGGAACGGTTCATAGCACAAGGCATGCATTTGCCGCACCCCCGGCGGTCGGTGAAGATGGCATAATCTCCCGGTCTTACTTGGGTAACGTCCTTACCCACCTCTACTACCTGCCCGAACATCTCGTGACCAATCACGAGACTCTTCTGGCCCGTAGGTGCCAAGGCGCGCCCCCCGGCCGCTTCTTCGCGGTCGGTGCCGCATATACCCACTCGCTTCATCCTGATTTTGACCTCATCCGGGACGCTAATCGACGGCTCCGGACGATCTTCCAGTTGGATTATCTTTGTCCCCGGCACAATGGCAATGGCTTTCATCTATCTTTACCCTCTTTAATGAACCGACTTTATTACACACGCTAAAAACGAAATTTCAACTATCATCTGGATTAACTAGTTCTTTTCTTCTTTTGGTATATCCGAGAAATGCCGTGAAAGACGTTCCCTTCCATGGGGCGTGGTTATAAATAGTATTCGGTCTCCTGCCCTGAGTACAATCTCCGGATGGGGTAATAAAACCTCTTTTCCTCGCATGATTGCCACGATCTCTAGAGTGTCGCCAGGCTCGTACAAGCAACCGGCCTTTATCGGCTTGCCGGTGCAAGGGCTTTCCGGCTTGAGTGCAGCGATGGTTAATTGCTTGCCGTCCGAAAGGTCCACCCCTACACCGGATTGCAAGAGTGACTGCAGTTCCAGATGTCCAATCTCCGCCGGGGCCGAGACACGGTGCTCGTCAAAAAGACGTAAGGCGCTCTGCACCTCGCCAACATAGTGAGCCGGAGAATCATCAGGACCGGGCACCTGTGCCTCATATAAACTCTTATACTTGAGGCCGCTCGATAACTTAACCTGAATCAGATAGCTGAGCATGACGGCAAGGGCCGCCGGCACGAGCAACTGATACCCGCCGGTCATTTCGGTCACCATCAGCAAAGTGGCGATCGGCACTCGGGTTGCTCCGCCAAATACGGCCGCCATACCCACTATAACCAGCCCGGCCTGAGGCAGGTTAAAGAGCTGTGCTATGAATCCGCCGAGCATAGCGCCTACAAAAAGACTGGGGGCAAAGACTCCGCCGGAACCGCCGGACGATACCGTCAGACTGAAGGCGATGATCTTGGCAAAGAGAAGAGCAAGAAACAACTTAGCGGTCAGACCGCCATTAACTGCCTCCTGTATCCAGCCGTAGCCCCCGCCAAGCACCTGGGGTAGCGCTATAGCTATTAAACCCACTAAAAGGCCCCCGATCGCCGGTTTGATATGAGGTGGTATGGCAATACTCTGAAATAGATCCCGGACTCTATAGAAAACAAAAGGCAATATGGTCGCTATCAAGCCGCTGGCTAAACCCAGCAGAACGTACCAAAGATAGCCAAATATACTGGTCACTCCGATGTCTGCCGGGACCCGGAAAAGGGGTTCCCAGCCCACAAAAAGACTGTTAACGGCATAAGCCACTATGGAAGCGAGCATGGTGTAGAGAAGGGCGCGTCCCTCGAATTCCATCCTGCCGTATAAAACCTCTACGGCGAAAAAAGCCGTTCCAATAGGAGAGCGAAATATGGCCGATAGACCGGCGGCCATACCTATAAGGACTATCAGCCTCCTTTCCTCGTCCGAGCGATGGCTGAGGGTGGCATATATAGACCCGACGGCGGCGGTGATTTGGGCTATCGGGCCTTCTCGTCCGGCAGAACCGCCGGACCCGATGGTTATAGCCGACGCCAGCATTTTAATAGGCGCTACCCTCGGGCGTATGTACCCCCCGGCGCGGTGGAAGGCCTTCACCACAGAATCGGTCCCGTGTCCTTCCGCTTCGGGCGCGAACGTATACACAAGAAGACCGGAAATCAAACCACCCAAAGCGGTGACTAAAGGGATCAGATATAGACCGTGGCTGCCAATGACCTGGGCTAACCTTCCGCCCTCGTTGGGCAGACCGGGAGGGGTATATCCGGCCATCCAGGTGAGAAAGAAATTTTGGCAGAGATTTAACAGAAACGTGAATACCTGGGCGCTAAGAGCCCCGACCACACCTAAAAGAAGAGAATCCAGTATTAGGTTCTTTTCATTTCGCATCAAAGAGCCATGAATAGAAAGTCATGAATTTCAATTCTATAAATATGTAAATCAATAACCTCGCAACAAAAGGGATATGGTCGTATAACGATAATATCATCATGGTCATTGCAAGGAGTAAAGCGACGAAGCAATCTGATAAAGGTATCATTGTCGAAGTCTAAGATTTCTCCCTTTGGTCGAAATGACAGTACCCTATTTGTGTGTCCTATACAGCAAAACCACTTTTGTCACTCCGAACCCTGTCCCGAACGAAGGTGAGGGAGCAGGTAAGGAATCTAAATTGATTGCTTCGTTGTGTTCGCATTGACAAAACAGTACACTCGAAACCCTATAGCAAGTCACAATGAATTATTAAACTAAAATTCACGATAGCTCTCCCCTATTCATCTTCTATTTCCAGGTCCTCTTTGATATCCGGCGGTGCATCCAGCGGCGCTTCAAATACCCCAACCATCTCCATTATCTTACGGTGATGATTCTCTTCAGCGTCCTTGGCCGCATCATGTATAGTCGCCGCATTATCGCGTATAACGTCGGCGTTCATATCGCCGCTATTAACTTCGAATAGCACTCCATCGTAAGCATTTTCGGCTAAATCGAGGGATTTCTTTATGGATTGGAAATGCTCCTGTGCCCCGTTCATTTCTCCTTCCGTGTTGTTCATGATAGCGGTCAGGTCTTTTTCTGCAGAGTCCAGGCTATTGCCGATCTGTTTTACCTGCGCTTTAACCAGCTCCAGGTTTTGCTTGAGGCCACCCCCGGCCGCCAAGTCGCGTAGGGCTCCTGCGTACTGAGCAGTATTTATCAAGTCCGTCGATAACATATGGTGATAATCTGCCTCGGTAGGTGCAGGCTCCTTTTCATCGGCAGATAGGTCAAAATCGAGTGCGAAGATTAACATAGCTAACAATATTTTTTTTGAGAATATTTTCATCCCGGTTAACCTCTTCCGATTTGATTTGGTCACATACACTATCCGCTTTTCGATGAAGTATCAATGGTTTTGAAGGCTTAAGTTTTAAAGGTTAGCAAACTTGCCCAAAATACGAGATTGTCTCGCAATGACACCCCATGTCTTGTCACTGCGAGGAGTTAAACAACTAAGCAATCTATTTAGATTCCTCATACCTAGCGGACGAGAATCCGCTCATCCTGAGTCTAATCGAAGGATGGGTTAAATAGGCGGTGTTCGCTCTTCCCCCGGTTAAACTGGGGGACCTGGCTCAGGACGAACAGCATCATATTGAGATTTAGCGGATGTGTAAATCCGCTAAATCCTTCGTCGCACTCAGGACGGGCTCTGAGCTTGTGTCGAAGGGTGATTTCCGCGCTTCAACAGTTTCAGTCAAAACGGCTTAAAGAAATTCTTAAATGAGGCAACGGTTCTTACTCAGATAGATTTCTGATGAATCAATGCGATTAAATTGACAAGAAAGTTCGACGTATTAAACTAAACAACCTAAAATGTGAGAGCGCCGAATTTCTCACAAATTGAGAAAGCGGGGGACCCGAGATTTTGGGGCGAGTCATCCAGGGGGATGTAGGGTTATCCTTTCGACCCGAGCCCGTCAGCTAACCTCGTAGGCGTCAGGAGGAACATGAAATACCGCCTCTTTGACCTCTTAATTATCAATACCACAACCCTAAGAGATTTCTTTTCCTACTAGCTATGGGTAAGTTCTGCATGAAAGGGCTTATTCCCTTAGGGCTTAATCTTTCCTTAGATTTCTTTGGGCAAAGGGTCTTGCTGTATGAATAAGTGGAAGTAGGAAGTAAAGGAACCTAACTTGAGAAACGTCAAGTCGAGCTTGAAACATGAACGTCATCAAAAACTCAGCTCCATCAGAGCCGCATAAACCTCGAACCTACTCTCTTGCTCTTCTCGCGCTTGGTGTTGTTTTTGGAGATATTGGGACGAGTCCGCTTTATGCATTTCGAGAGTGCTTCTCCTCACAACATAATCTCAGGGTTACCGATGAAAACGTCCTTGGTGTGCTTTCACTAATTTTCTGGTCACTAATAATCGTCATCTCTATTAAGTATTTAGCTTTTGTGCTGCGAGCGGATAATGAAGGAGAAGGCGGTATTCTGGCACTGCTTACCCTGGTTGTTCCCCAGCGCAAGGTCAAACCTGCGCAGGGTAGTGTATTACTCGTTATCGGCCTCTTTGGAGCCGCCCTCTTCTATGGAGATGGAATGCTAACACCTGCTATCTCGGTACTCAGCGCAATCGAAGGGCTCAAGGTCGGAACATCAATCTTTGACCCTTATGTAATCCCTATCACAGTCGGAATATTAGTTGCCTTGTTCCTTTTCCAGAAACGAGGGACGGGCGGAGTAGGCAAGGTTTTTGGGCCTATTACGCTCCTGTGGTTTATTACTCTGGCAATTCTTGGAACACTGGAAATTATCAAGGTTCCAGAGGTGCTTGGAGCTATAAATCCACTTCATGCTGTGGAATTCTTTGCTAACAATAGCTACAGGGGCTTTGTCGTTCTTGGTGCCGTTTTCCTCGTGGTAACCGGAGGTGAGGCACTTTATGCCGATATAGGACATTTTGGAAAGCAACCGATCCGGTTGGCCTGGTTTGTATTGGTACTACCTGCACTGCTTCTCAATTACTTTGGGCAGGGGGCATTACTCATCAGCAAGCCAGAGACCATAAGAAACCCCTTCTATCTGCTTGCGCCATCTTGGGGATTATACCCGCTCATTGGGCTAGCAACAGCAGCAACTATCATTGCATCTCAGGCTGTAATTTCCGGGGCATTCTCTCTTACCCGTCAAGCCATACAACTCGGTTACTTGCCTCGCCTCGAAGTCCGCCACACCTCCCCGGAAGAGATTGGGCAGGTATACACCCCCTCGATGAACTGGATACTTTTGGTTGGTACTGTCGGCCTGGTTCTGGGCTTCCGATCCTCGGAAAACCTGGCCGGTGCCTACGGAGTAGCTATATCGGCATTGATGGTTGTCACTGCCATTCTTATGTTTGTATATGCACGAACACACCTGGACTGGAGCATTTTGACAGCCGCGTCCGTCACAACGTTCTTTCTCGTTATTGATCTTGCCTTTTTCGGTGCGAACATGCTCAAGCTCGGGCAGGGGGCATGGTTTCCGCTTCTAGTTGGGGCTGTTATCTACTTCTTAATGACTACATGGAATCAAGGACGGGCTATCCTTAGAGAGCAGTTCCAAAAGGAGGAAGTGCCAATTGAAATCCTTCTGGCTGATTTGGATAGCAGTAATTCAGTAAGCCGAGTGCCGGGAACCGCGGTATTCATGGTTAGCAATCCCAGAGGTATACCTCAAGCCTTGCTCCACAATATAAAGCATAATAAAGTCATTCACGAGCGTGTAATCCTACTGACAATAGTCACCGAGGAGGTGCCGCGTATCCCTCGATCCAAGAAACTTGAAATTAAAGAGATCACACCCAATGTCATTAGAATTATTGCACATATCGGTTTTATGGAGAATGCCAATGTACCAGCGATTCTGCGCCTGGCGGAAGTGGATTACAAAATAGAATTTAATCTTATGGAAACGACTTTCTTCCTTGGTCGCGAGACCTTAATATTGGGGAAATCAAAAAAGATGTCTAGCTGGCGAAAGAAGTTATTTGCCCTAATGTCTAGGAATGCACAGACACCACTTGTCCATTTCGGCATCCCTCCTAATAGGGTAATCGAAATCGGTACAGAGGTCGAGATATAAAATCATAATACTCACATACTAGCTTTAGGAATCTATTAGTTGAATTTGTATTATCTTCCTTTTTGTCTCTTTGGTGCTTCTAGACTACCCCATTCAGTGACTTCAATTTCGTAACCAGCCTCGGCCAAAACAACCCTGCTTACTCCGAAAATTTGACCGGCAGGGCTTCTTTAGCCTCTTTCAATTTATCTTCGAACCCGAGATACCGGGCAACTGTTCTGGCAACGTTCACGTTTCTTACGACGTCGTCACAGTGGTTTTCCTTGTTTATTACCTTGCACTTCTCCGAATCCAGTCTCACACCACCGCCTGCAAGGACGATAGGAATCTTTAACCCTCCTTCGTGAAGGCTGCCGTGGTCCGCTTTTTTACCCCACCTTAAAAGATCACCATGCTCAAAATAGGAGGAAGGCTGCAATAATATCAAAATATCTCCGCTCCTTTCCGAATTTAACTCATTGACTAGCTCAATGATATTTAAGTTATCCGGCGATTTTAAATCCTGGTCCTGGGAAAGCTCCACAGTACCTATGGTTTTACATACATCCTTATCCCCGCTCTCCTTTTTGCTGGCATTATAAACCTTATACATGCCGTCATCCGCCCTGACCAAAATCTTCCATAATCTGTTATCATCGATCCTGCCGCACAAAGCCTCCGCAGCAGGGATTATATCCTTATCAAATCGGGGTGAGTCAGACCATTTAGAAGTCGACCTGTTTCTAAGGTAGATATGGGCCATTCCGCCGTTTACGGCAACGACATAATTTTTCTTGAAACCGGCACCGTCCAGGGCAGAGTTAACTGCACTTTGAGATGCCTCGTTCTCTTTGTCGATCGGCATCTGGCCATGGTCGGCGGCGATGACAAACAAAGTGTTCCTGCACCAACTCCGGTCGCGACCTTCTAATTCCAGCAATAAATCGCCTACGGCCGGGTCGACGGATTTGCTAAGATAATTCATCTGTGATTTTATTCCATGCATGTGGCCGGTAGCATCTAGTCCCGAGAAGTAGACAGTCAGAATATCCGGAAACCCATCTGCATTAATCTTGTCTATTGCATGGAGCATCATACCCCGGTCGAATTCAGCAAAATTCTGAGGATCGGGAAGGAACTTTGTCTCGGTTATCCCGTAAAGGTATTGTTCTACCTGATTGGGATGAACTACGTTTTCCTCCGGAACGCCCTTCCAATATTGGCTGAAAATGACCGCGCTCGACCTGTCCGCTTCCCCCGCTGCTTCGTAAATCGTTTGCGCTTTTAGATGCTTATTCACCAGGCCGGGAGGAGATGGGTTTGAACAGGAGAGTAGCAGGTCCTGTTTAGACGATAATGAATGGCATCTGAGGAAAGCTATTTCCTTCATCTCACTCGTAAGGGGCGGCTCGGTAACGTAGATGCAAAGCTGAGAGCAGGGATGCATGTAATCAAACGGCTCGGATGGAATGAACGGGGGCTTAAAAGCCTCTCCGGTTCGGTCAAACCATTGATTGCCGGCGATTCCGTGCTGGCCGGGGTAAACACCGGTGAAGATGGAGGCATGTCCGGCAAGGGTTACCGAGGGAAAGATAGTGGTAGCCCGGTCGAAGAAGACCGAACTTGTCTCACACTTTTCATCTCCGCCCAGCAATTTCTGAAAGGAAGGCAAGGTACCTGATTTCAACGCGTCGTTGAACGAGTCCCATCTTAGGCCGTCTATGTCTATGATTATTGCCCTCCGGCATTTATAGTCAGCCAGGTCGGTCAAACCATTTTTATCGTTATCTATACCGTCACTGCAGTTGGAGTTCCCGGCAGGCCCTTCGCTCAATATCCGTGCATTGCTTGTTTTATCAGCGGTCGTGGTTTGATTCTCCGCTAAAAGAGAAACGGGAACAATCACCAACAGAATAATCAGAGAACCACCCATTATTCGTCTGCTTAAAAAGAACAGAAAATGATTCATATATGTATATTCCTCGCTTTAACTTGATTTTTCATTTTGAACATTTTCGCTGTTTAGTCGACCTTATTAATTTGAACTCCCAATAAGCCTACCTGGGGCAAGCTACAGGTTGTCAATCCCTATGCAATGGCCTCAGATATCATTTGAGCCCCTCGACCTACCAAATATTTTCTCCGTCCTGTCATTCTCACATGTTTTAAGTGGGAATCCAGTTTTTTCAAAAAATGGATCCCCGATAAAAGAATTCGGGGATGACATGCGGAGAGTATCCCCGATTGATCCCCCGGTTTAGCCATCGCTCGGAGCCTGAGCCCCTTCCCCGGTTTAACCAGGGGATCATCGACCACGATAAACTCTGTGAGGAATCTAAAAAGAACAGTTTGTATTTTCTCGTAAATTATCTCATCCGATTTTACGTCACTTATGAGGAGACAAAAATCTTTCCTAATACTTTATCAGTTTAGTATCGGCGTCGAAAGACTCCTCTCCAGTAAGAGAGTATCCTTGTCCTGCCCGCAAACTTCAAAACCTAATTTCTCGAAAAACCGTAAAGATTCTAAGTTGGTCTTTAAGACCTCCACACACACCCTTTCAGCTACGCCGTGCTTGTTGAGATAATTCAAAAGAAGCCTGACTGCTCGGCTTCCATACCCCCGTCCCCTGTCTTCCGGATTAAAAACGGCAATGGCTAAATAAAGGCTTCTTCCTATTTCAAGGTCGTATATTCCGACAAAGCCGACCACTCGACATCTCCGAGGTACCTCGATTTCACATACATAAAACACTTGAAAAGTTGTTACCATCCATCTGAAAAAGGAAAAGAACGAGCCAAAAGCCCTGCGTTCCAGTCCGTTGGCACTAAGAAAAAGCTCCGGATTAAAGAGAGGGCGTAAAGCAAATATGTCTTTCAGTTCATAACGCCTAAGAACAAAATCTTCTTCCCTGATGCAAGGCTCAAACCTGGCTATTTTGGGCTTAATCATATCGAGCAGTTCACTAACTAACATAAGATTCATCATTCCAAATGTAACTTCAGCCTTATGATTGAAAGCACGGCAGTCTAAAATAATTAGAAACCAACGATTTGCCCTCGTAATAGAAGGTTTTTATATAGATAACAAACGTCTTTCAAAAATCAGGTTCCCCTCTTTTATGTTTGCTATGCAAGAGCTGTCCTAACTCTGTCTCTCCTCCCCCCTTGCGGGGGAGGATTAACGGTGGGGGGGATAACTTGTATTTACCCCCCATCCTAACCTTCCCCCACAAGGGGGAAGGAATTTAACCCCCCTTGTGTCCACCCCCTTAGTAAGTGGGGAATTAAAGAGGGGTTGCTTCTTCTTTGTCTGTCATTAAAGTCCTTTGATTATCATCAGTCCAACTCCGACAATCAATCCCTTATTTTGGACAAGTACATGATTGAAAGATAATTTGGAATTGCTGTTATATCAACCAGAAGCAACTTTTAGGCATTATCTGTGAAAATGCCTTGGGATATGTTTCTTTCCGAACACACCCCAAGGCAAAAGGAAAAACATGATAGAGATCATGGATTCAATCAATGACCATATTCTTTTTAATCAACAGCCTCAATCACTGCCATCATACCGTTATCCTCGTGCTCGCCGATGTGGCAGTGGTAGACGAACTTCCCCGCGATTATCGGGTCCCTAAAGTTGATTACGATCTCCACTTCGCCCGGGCCTTCCAAGTCCGGGTCTTGTCCCTCATAAGGTAGATTAACCGTATCCTGGTAGCCGACGAAAGGCTGGGGTACTCCGTTTATCGAGCAGACTTGAAAATCCGTTTGGTGAATGTGGAAGACATGCAGCTCCTCGGAGGCATTCAGCACCGTCCACCTCTCCAAAGTGCCCACACTTACCGTGGTATCTATTCGATCCGGGTCGAACTCCTTTCCGTCTATGAAGAAGGTATTGCCGTCTTCACTCTCGGAAAACACTATAGTCCTTTCTTCATCGACAGGCTGATTACATAAATTCTCTAAAGGCGGGAATTGGGATGGGTCAGGAAGTGGAATAAGGTCCACCGCATTTCCCCTTGATTCCACAGTGGCAAGTGTAGCCCCTTCGTAATTGTCGCCAACCGGTCCGGTATTGAATGGCAAAGTCCTGAACCGATAAGTCCCTTTGGGCCCACCCTGTACCAACACATCGATACGGGAACTTACCGGTAACAGAAAGGTTTGACCAGGGGGTATGGTCACTAGCTGGTTTTGACGATTCCCGTCCCGGGCTATTATGTACATGGGCATACCTTCCAGCACCAGGGGATAATAATGATCCGCCCCAATATTGGCTATCCGCCATAACTGTGTCTCTCCGGGACGAATCCTGATCCTCGGGTTTATCTGGCCGTTCAGGGTGATATGGGTCGGAGCACCGGGGTCGATATCCATAGGGACCTGGCCGTCCGAGTCTATCTGAATGTCCTTTAAATTCATTACCAATTCTCGGATGCCTTGAAGCTGGGGGAAGGGATCGAGCAGTCCTTCGACGATCAGGGTACCGGACATACCGCTCATTATTTGAAATTCAGTTAAGCCGTATAAGTGAGGGTGATAGTAAAAGGTTCCTTCGGGGTGCTCGTCGGGTAGCTGAATCTCATAGTCGAATGCCGAATTGGGCGTTATCATGATAAAAATGTTATCCCCTGGGCTAAGCGGAGAAACGTTGAGTCCGTGGGTATGCAGGCTGGTCATTTGGTCGATAAGGTTCTCAAGCCTGATCCTTATTAAATCCCCGGGGAAAACCCGTAAGGTTGGCGGGGTAAAAGACCCATTATAAACCCTGGCTGTAACCCTTCTGTTTCCTATCCTGAATTCCGCAAAATCAACAACCAGCGTAGTGTCCAGCACGCCGTTTACGCTGGATATTTCCTCCGGATTCTGAAAGGTCTCCTTCTTGCCGCCGCCATCATCGTCCCAGAAATCGAAACAAGAAGAGAGAGAAAACGCTAACAGGAATATCAATCCAAGCAAAACTCTAATCCTGATTTGTCCGTCGCTGTTGGGGCTACCGATCCCGCATCCCGGCTCAGTGGCCCTCTCTGCCATACGAGCCGCTTTTGATTCCTCCATGGATTGCCTCCTTTAACATTAATTTCAAAAGAATTATAAAATGAGAGTAAAAATTCACTACACACAATCAATAGCCTGTGTGCACGTTTACTCACTATTTCCTGTCATCACCATTTCACAAGTTAAAAGCACCGACAAAGAACGTTTCATGATACCGACGAGGATATTAGCGGAAAAGGAGGCTTAATGGAGCGCCTGAGGAAGGTAACAATTACTTGACGCTAGTTGTACTTCTTTAAATTGTTTAGATAATCAAAGAAATAACAACCAGACATCATATCCCCATCCTTAACGACTACTACATTTTTTGTAGTTTATAGCATATTGGCGATATTTATGTCAAGGGGCATTTTACAGAACTTAACCAAATTTGAAGCTCACTACTGTCCAAAATAATCATGAATAAAAGACCCGTTCGTCCTGAGCTTGACGAAGGACGGAGTCGAAGGGCGAATACCTCAAAAAATTCTATCCTTTCTTTTGTGGCGAAGTAATCACTTATTTTGGATAAGTTTGTTTGAAGCCGAGCTTTTAATGTTTGGAGAAGTACCGGAACAGGGAAGCAACGAAAACCCTAATTTGAGGCCGCAGATAAAAGGCTCAGACAGGACATATAGAGGGCTATCCGGTTAACCAACTAATGACCATGCAATTCGCCGCTGTCCATACCCATCACAAAAGCGCGCACCTTGACCGCACCGAATTTCTCGAATTTGAGGTCAAGTTCCACCTGACCTCCTTTTTCGAGGGGCTTCTCCAACCCTATCAACATGATGTGAGACCCGCCCGGTTTTAACTCAACAACACCGCCGGAGGGTATGTCTAAGGATGCGGATTTCTTCATACTGACGATGCTCCTTTCGTCGACCGCCGTGGTATGAATTTCAGCACTATCCGCAGCGCCCGTGCTCACTCCGATAAGCCTGTCGTCCTCGTCGCCGCTATTTTCTATTACCATATATACCGCTGTCACGGTCGAGACGGGGGGAACCTCCATTACCCAGGGCTTCTTAACCTCGATCTTCGAAGCCCCCAGCGACACGAGGGGAATAAGGATAAGTAAAGTTATACTCAATATAACTTCCGGCCATTTAACCATTTAATATCCCCTCCTGGATACCCGAGTTATACATAATCGAGCAGCATTTTTTTTATAAGAGCTAGTTTGTCGACGGCTATACGTCATTCCCACGGAAGTGGGAATCCATCTAATTTGCTCGTTTTTGGATGCCCGATTAATACATTCGGGCATGACATAACGCGTGCAGTGCGTTAACGTGCTTTAGTTATTCAAGACCTTCTTTATATCCTGCGCTATACCCTTCGAGTCGAATTTATTGTAAGGATATGTCATGAATAATTTACCCTCTTGGTCCACCAGGTAGATAGTACTGGTGTGGGTCATTTGATATTCTGCCCAGGTATCGAACTCGCTCCTCCCGTAAGAATCGCCGTGATTGATGTAAAAAACATCGTAATCCTTAGCTACCTTTTCTATGTCCTGATTTGTCCCGGTCAGTCCGATAAAACTCTCATGGAAGTGGGGGATGTAAGCTCTTAACCTTTCCACCGTATCCCTCTCCGGGTCAACCGTTATATACAAAACCTGAACCTGGTCTTGCTTTTGGCCGAGCTCATTCATCACACCCCTGAGCATGGAAAGGGTTAACGGACATATATCCGGGCAGTGGGTGTATCCCCAGACGATAAGGGTAACTTTACCCCGAAACTGGGAGAGGGTCGCCTTCTTCCCGTCATGCGCGGTAAGAGTAAAACTGGGTGCTTCCTTTTTATAAAGAATGCCGTGGTATACGTCTCTGTTGCTGGCTTGGAAGTACTGGAAGAAGAAAAGCCCCCAGCCCAAAAGGATTAAAACCAGAACTGCTACTTTCACCAAGTATTTCCGCCCTGTCATCTTTACCGAGTCTGGATAATGTAGTTTGATAATATAACACAACGCAAATATTTCAGTTACCTGAATCAACTACATCTCGAGAAGCGGTAGAGTATGGTCATACAATTATGGCGTCTTGGTCCCGGTTAAATAGAGGAACATTGCCATGAGTCCTCAGATTTCACTTAGAATCTGTCCTGAGGAATTATGTTAAAAAGGGGTTAAGTATAAACGGTTCCCTTCTTATAATTAGAAAAAACTAAGGAGGGAAAGCGTAGGGATAGACGCTGTGACAAAGCAATCTGAAAAAGTATCATTTCTCGAAGTCTAAGATTTCTCACCCCTGTCCCGAACGAATGTGAGTGAACTTGTGAGGAATCTAAATAGATTACTTCGCCGGGACCGGATGTAACCATAGAGTCTGTGCAGTGGGGGCGTAGCAAGGGAGTATAGTTAGGGAACAGCAACCCAGATGACAATATAGTAGTTGTAACGCTCTAGCAAGCTACGGTGAATTCCCAAATTAAATCATAGCGCTCATTTTTGTAATCCTCTCACTTGACACTTTGAATTTGAAGATTTATGGTAGAGACCAAATCCTCGCAGAAGGAGCATGGCACCATGATACACAAAAAGCTTTTGGTGATTTTACTTGTGGCCATTACGTTTATTCCGAGTATTAGTTGCATCCAGGCCATGGCCGCGGAAGAGACAGCACAAACCCCGCCTCCTGGCTCACAACCATTGGCGGTAAAAGAGGCGCCACCAGCGGCCCCGCAAGCGGATGTCGTACCAACACAGCCTTCTCCTCAGCATGTGTGGCAGCCTGGTTTCTGGACTTGGAAGGAGGGGAATAGCTGGGTATGGGTGCCCGGAGGATGGGCGGTGCCGCCCCATGGACCTTGCGGAACCTGGATACCCGGTCACTGGATCCGCGGTTGGCAAGGCTACTGGCACTGGGTTCCCGGACACTGGGCCTGCTACTACTAAGCCCAGAGAAGTTATTTCTTACCCCAATCTTCAGTTAGTACATTTGCGTGAACAGTAATATCAGCCTAGATTCCTTAGATACCTGGCATAGAAGAGAGGTTTATTCTCAGTATTATCTTCCGGTCTTATATAAAAGAAATCTCTAATCAAGCTACATTTCGTTTGACTAATAAATAGCACCCCAGTGATAAGACCAGTACCGCCAAACAGGCCACAAGGACATGACGTATGTTTGTCGATACCCTAATCCATTCCTCTCCTAAGTAATACCCCGACGCTATATAAGCCAGAGACCAGAGAAAGGCTCCGGTGTAAGTAAATAGTGAAAACACCGGAAATCCCAGTTTGGACGTCCCGGCAGTGAAAGCCGCTATTTGTCTCATGCCCGGGATGAAATAACCGAACAACAGTACCCATCTCCCCATACGATTAAACCAGCGGTGAATGCGATTTAATTTCTCTTCGGTTACGTGAAAAGTACTACCGTATTTGGCGACCAAGCCCTTACCGAAAATCCGTCCCAATCCATAAGTCATAGTGATGCCGAATACACTGCCCAGATAAGCGGAGATGAAAGCAGGAACGATATTTAATTTGTTCTTGTAAACGAGGTAACCGGAAAATCCGAGCACCCCTTCATCCGGCACCGGAATTCCGAAAACACCGATGGCGAGCAAGGAAAATATGCCCAGATAGCCATGTTGTGTAATCCAGTGAACGACTAATTCCATGGAGTGGAAAACATTTTAACTAATCTTCTTCCTCAGGTATTTAGTGATCAGATTATCCAATGAAAAAAGACCGGGGCCCAAGAGCACAATCGCCAACGAAATCGTCCAGTATAGTAAAGCCGTTTCCTTCACGTCAAAAGGGTCGGGCGCATGTCGGATAAAGGCAGCCACGCTCATGGTGATGAAGACGAAGAATGCGGCCAATCTCGTGCCCAACCCCAAAACCAACAGTATCCCGCCCAGGAATTCCGACAATGCCGCTGACCAGGCAAAGAACTCCGGCGTGGGAAACCCCAATTTTGCCACGCCTTCCGTAAATTGCTCCATTCGCCCGTTGAATATTTTCCCGTAGCCGTGAAACACGGAAATGCCCAGACCCATTAGCATCCTAAGCCAGAGAAGTCCGATGTTCAGACTCTTATCTCTCCACGAACCCATGGTAATTCCTCCGTTCTTTACCCTGAAATGTCACAAAAATTGAGTGGGTAATAGTACTCAGGAAAAGGGTGTGGGACAAGAGATGTGATCGAGTCTTTTTTCTCATTTTTCCTCCTACAACTCTTTATTCTTAAAGAAGTAGAAATCATAGATAAAATAAAGATAAGTTTCTTAACTAAACCTATCGAAAAACGTGAGCGATAATGGCTAAAGTAAAAATAAAAGATATGTCGATTGATGACCTAGAGAATTTTATAGAGCAAAAACTTCTTGAAATTATTGGGGATCCGGATTGAGGTCTTCAACTGAAAGAGGCATTTAGAAAACGATTAGAGCAAAGGTTAAGAAAACCATCTGAAGTAATTCCACACCGAGATGTATTGAAGCTTATAAGCTAAGCGACTCACAAAGTGCATCATTCATTTAGTCATACCTGTCCTTTTCCCGATTAAACCAGGAGGCTATCGGGGATCCTCTCCGCATGTCATCCCCGAACGTATTAATCGGGGATCCATTTTTTGAAAGACTGGATCCCCACTTCCGTGGGAATGATTAATCGGTGGATTTCCGCTAAAGCCTGTAATCGAATGTATAATCGAGGAACGTACGGGAATGATAACTTTATAATACAGCGTTAAGTACACCTATGAACAACCCGAAACTTCCCAGAAAGCCTATGAGAGTTGGATTAAACAAATTATCCGCTAAAGACTCTAGCAATTGGTATTGTAGACAGGAAACTGTAGGAAAAGATTTAAAACCCGATGTTGTCATCGCAAGCGTTAGCGAAGCGATCTCATATTTCAAGGTGCGAAAGTCTGATTTTGATCAGATGGACAATGTCTCCACAAGTTAAATCTGAATACCCTATCCAAATAATTTCGACCCTTTCCAATGAGGATAAACTAGTTTGTCATCCCAATCCTTTGCTGAAATTCAGCTTGAACTCTGCGGAGAATATGGCCGTCATGGTTGTCATGCCGAACGAAGTGAAGCATCTAATAATATTTAGATTCTTCACCTTCGGTTCAGAATGACAGGCTGTGAATTGCCGTTTATCTATGCAACTTATTAGGGACTCTGTCCCTAATATCTAATGTTGCTACTTACCTCGATTGCTTCGAGACTTTGTCTCTGGTAAAGACAGCCTTCATTGTACAAGACAAACATGTGTGTTACTTCTAAAAAGTCACTGCAGCTTATCCTCGGCCATGTCTCCGCCCATGGTCGGTATGGGCGAGGCGTGATGGTGAACCATGAACCAGCGGGAGCCACGCCGCTCGTATATATTGGTCGCCTGGGCCAGGCTTTTGTGAACCTTCTGCTTCACGATATGGGTTATATGCTCGATGCAGGTAATCCACGCTATGTCTTCGGATATTTCCACATTGATATTTGAAATCTGAATCTTGGTCGGGCCTCCGGAGTCAAAGATATTCTTCCAGCTCTGTCTTATTGCTTCCCATCCTAAAAGCATGGGCCAGCCTGGATGGACGCATTTTGCCCTTGAGTCCTTTAACCACACCTTCTCCATCAGCGCCAGGTCCCCGCTTTCCAGGGCAACGTAAAAGGTTTCATTAACCTTGGCTACATCTTCAAACCGGTCAGACATAAAACCTCTCGCATAAAAAAGAGGAAGGCAGAAGTCGGGAGTCAGAAGTCAGAAGAAGCCTTACTAACTTCTGAATTCTGAATTCTGGCTTCTGTATCCCCATATCCGCCTAAGATAGCAACTATCTCTTCTCGAACTATAGGATCGGTTTCCGCATCAAGCTGGTCTGACAGGGCTCTGTAAGAACCCTCACCATCAAGCCTCCACAAAGCCCATGCTGCATGTGCTCTAACAAGTGGGTCATCATTCTTTAAATATTCTTTAACATATGGGATAAAATCCTTATCCCCAGAATTGCCCATAGCCACCGTGACGTTCCGGAGGAATCCGCTCCTCTTTGCCCTCTTTATCGCACTGCCCTTAAAAATCCACCTGAACTTCTCCTCAGACAGATTTGAAAATGTAGATAAATCGGGGTTGTATAGACCATCCCTGGGCTGGAACGATGGGTCGTTTGCTACCTCGGCCTTTCTATTCCAGGGGCAGACATCCTGGCAGATATCACAGCCGTATATGTTGTTACCTACCTTCTCCCTGAGTTCTATGGGAATTCCACCGCGCTGCTCAATAGTGAGGTAGGAAATACACAGCCTTGAATCTAGGACATAAGGCTCCAAAAGCGCACCGGTGGGACATGCGTCAATACACCTCGTGCAGGTGCCGCATCTGTCGAGGGCTGGACTATCATAATCAAGCTCGAGGTTTGTTATTATCTCTCCGATAAAAATCCAAGAGCCGATTTCTTGATTTATTAAACAGGTATTTTTCCCGTACCAGCCTATGCCGGAATATTTGCCGTAAACCCTATCCAGCACCGGCCCGGTATCCACATACAAGCGGGACTTAACCTCTTGAGGAACAACCTCTTCAATAAAATCCAGCACCAGCGATAACTTTGACTTTAAAACCTCGTGGTAATCATCTCCCCAGGCGTAGCGGGAAATCCATCCTCGCCTTTTATCATCCTGTCTGGTCGAGTAGGGATAATCGGTATTGTAATTGAGGCCACAGGATATAACCGACCTGGCCTCGGGAAGCACGTTCAGAATATTTTCTCTTTTTTCCGGCTCCCTCCCCATGTACTTCATCTCACCGGCAAACCCTCTAGCCAGCCACTCTTTATAGAACTGATTTTCCGGAAACGGCCCGACAGGGGATATCCCTACCAGGTCAAACCCGACCTCTAACGCTTTTGCCTTGATGGAATTGGTAAGGCTTGCTGTGTCCACAACGGTTAGTTTATCACGGTGGTCACTGCATAGCCAATTAAGGGAGCCTGGCCTCGTTATTGGCATCCGACACTCGATCAATCCTCCAATTCATAAAACGGTTGGAACTAACTCGAGACTTCAGCAGTCAAATGCTTTTTAATGGTAAAAAGCAGCTAGGCAATAACAACTTTCGGCGTCAGGATTTGTAGGGGCACGCTGCAGCGTGCCCCTACTTCAAAGAGTCTACTTTAAGCAATAGGTCTATCAGAATTAGGGATCACTCGTGCGAGCTACCAGGGTGATTCCTGGCTTTAATGATTAATTCCGCCACCTCGCATACCGCCTCCTCTCTCACCCCGTAGGTCACATAATAGGATTTAGCCTTGACCTCAAGCGGAGCGTCGGCAGGGGCCACAGGGAAATTTACCCTTTCTATCATTGGGAGGTCGGTTAAGTCTCCGCTGAATAAAGCTATTTCTTTATCCTGCACCGAGTGCTGGACCTTAAGTGTGGAAAAAAGGGCAGACTTTTGAGTGATCCCCTGATGCAGCGTTTCGATACCCAGCCGGTCTATGATCGGCAAAAGCGCTTCTGACCTCTTCGTAGAGAAAGCCACCGTGTCCACGCCCAGCCTTTTTAATGCGCTTACACTATGACCATTACTAGGGTTGAGGTTCTTTACGCTATAGGAAACCAGGTTCTCGTTGAGAAAGCTGTCTGCGTTTATGATAATAAGTCTTATCCGAGAAAGCTTATTTCTTAAGTCCGTCCTCAATTTTAGAAGCATTCGTCACCCGGTTGGATTTAATGGAACTGGCTGTCATTTTAAGTGCTAAAATAGAACCTGGCAAGACCCATGATGTTAAACAAGTGTTAACAATTTTTTTGAAGTCGAATAGGGGTTATGTATAATGGGTTAAACTATGATTCCTCTTCGCGATAAAATCCCTTCAAGCAGCTTCCCGTTTATTAACATTATCTTCATCGTATTAAACTCGCTTATTTTTCTCTACGAGGTCTCACTGGGCGGTGAGTTGGAGCACTTTATACACGAATATGGTCTTATTCCGGCGAAAGTAGTATTCTACTCGAACACAGGCTTTGTTGATCGCTTTTATCCGTTTTTTACTTCTATGTTCCTTCACGGGGGATGGTTTCACCTGATAGGAAACATGCTATTCCTCTACATATTCGGGGACAACGTCGAGGATCGGATGGGTCATTTTAAGTATCTCCTCTTTTATTTGATTTGCGGGTTGGGAGCGGCTTTTACCCAAATCATCACCAATGTGCGTTCCGAAATCCCAATGGTGGGAGCAAGCGGCGCAATCTCCGGAGTATTGGGAGCTTACATATTATTATTCCCAAAATCCAGGATTGTTACACTGGTGCCGATATTCTTTTTCTTACACATCGTGGAGATTCCGGCTGCGGTATTCCTCCTCATCTGGTTTATAATGCAATTTTTTAGTGGCGTGGCAACGCTCGCTGCATCGAGGGATACCGGCGGTGTCGCCTTCTGGGCCCATGTAGGGGGATTTGTTGTCGGGCTCGTCCTAACCAGGTTCTTCATCAAGAAGGGATATTATCGCACCGGATGGTCCGGCAGGTACCATAATTAGAAGAATTTCTTAGTTATTAATTCCAGTGTTTTGCAATCGTCCTTAATAATTGAAATTGTAGTTTGATCAAACCGGTATTAGATAAGAGATTGATTGTAAGAGTTGGCCTGATGGTAATCAAAGGACTTCAATGATGGATAAAGAAGAACCCTTTTCTCACCTCCCCCTCGCGGGGGAGGATTTAAGGTGGGGGGAGCTATTTCCATTCACCCCCATCCTGACCCCGTCAAGGGGGGAAGGGATTAGGGTGTTAGAATGGCTAATAAGTGAATAGGATTAGGAGAACGCTTGCATAGCAAACATTAAAGATAGAAACCTGATTTTGTTTTTATCTATCCAAAGACCTTGTTTTATAAGGGTGAATCTATTGGTTTTTAATTATCTTATACAGCGGTGTACTTCGATATATCTTAATTGACGGAGATTGAATATGGCTTCTCCTCGCAAAAATTCTTCAGACGTGATGGCTATCCTAGTTGGCGGCGGCCCTGCTCCGGGAATAAACGGGGTTATCAGCGCCGCTACCATAGAGGCAATTAATCGGGGAAAAACGGTGATAGGAATCTTGGATGGGTTCAGGTGGATCGCCCAGGGAGATAAAACCCACATCCGTAAACTAACCATAGAAGACACTTCCCGTATACATCTCACCGGCGGTTCCTTGATAGGGATATCCAGAGAAAGCCCCTTGACCAGTCCGGAGAGGATGAGAAATACAATAAGGGTCCTGAATGAGCTTGGGGTAAGATACCTTATAACCATAGGCGGAGACGGCACTATGTTTCTCGCTCACCGCGTAGAAGAAGAAGCAAAGAGACAAATTAAAGTAGCTCACGTACCAAAGACCATCGATAACGACCTGCCCCTACCCGACTATATTCCCACTTTTGGATTCGAAACAGCACGGCATCTAGGAACCATAACTGTCCAATATCTTATGGAGGATGCAAAAACCGCGAACAGATGGTATTTCGTCACCACCATGGGAAGGAAAACCGGCCATCTGGCACTGGGGATCGGAAAGGCATCTGGAGCAACGCTCACCATGATCCCGGAGGAGTTCGGCAGGGGAAAAGTCCCGCTGGACAGGATGGTCTCCGTTCTTGAGGGAGCCATTATAAAAAGATTAAGCATGGGTAGGGAAGACGGGGTGGCGATCCTGGCCGAAGGACTCATAGAGAAATTGCACCAGGAAGAACTGGAAAAGTTAGACGATTTAGACAGAGACGAACACGGACGAATAAGACTCTCCGAGGTTGACCTCGGAAGGCTCCTCAAAGATGAAACTAAGAAACGTCTTTCAAAAAAGGGGATAAAAGCCAGGATAGTAGACAAGAGCATAGGGTATGAGCTCAGGTCGGCTCCGCCAATCCCATTCGATGCCAAATACGCCCGGGACCTGGGGTATTGTGCGGTTAAATTTTTGTTCGAGGGCGGGACCGGAGCTATGATCAGCATACAGACCGGCAGAATGGTTCCTATATTCTTCACCGAGCTTATAAACCCGGAAACCGGGTCAACGAGAATACGCTATGTCGACATAAAAACCGAGGCCTACGAGGTTCCGGTGAAGTACATGATAAAGCTCAAAAGAGAGGATTTTGAAAATCCCAAACAGTTAAGAAAACTCGCACACACTGCAAATATGAAACCCAAAGAATTTGTGGAGTATTTCTCCAAGGCGGTGGGAGATTATTTAGAATGAACTGCTTTTTTAAGATTTCTCCCTTTAGTATTCGAAATGACAACTCACATAGTTATTTTTCGGGATTTCTCGTAAACTGAGATCTTTCCTTGTTTTGTCATTCCCACATGCTTTAAGTGGGAATCCAGTTTCTCACAAAATGGATCCCCGATAAAAGAATTCGGGGATGACATGCGGAGAGGGGGAACCATAGCTTAGAGCTTGTCCTGAGCAAAGCGCAGAAATAAACACCTGTGAGGAAGTTTATAAGGAATCTTAAACTTCAAAATCAGTAAGATTTCTCCATTTTCTTTTTTTCCTCCCTCTTCAGCACCTTCTTAGCCACGCTATAACCCTCCTCCATGTGCTGACGGGCTGTCCTCCAGGAGAAATCATAATCCCTCGATGAGGGTTCACCCTCCTCTCCTTCATGAACGATCCTAGTTATGGAGATCGGGGTAAGCTCTCCCATCGTACGAATATAGAGCGGCCTCTGCATTATCTGCTGGGCCACCCCCGGCTCGATGTAGCTCATTATCTCCTCGACCAATTTTCTGTAGTTTTCGATAAGCTCCTTGGTATGTATGTCTCTCCTTATTTTCTCCGAGAAAAAGATTTCATCCCTCCTGGCAAGCACCTCCGGCAAGTTTTGGGGGAGGGCCTTCCTTGTCGGATAGAGATTAACCACATACACCTTTTTCTGGGTTAAACCGCATAGCTCGGTGACCAAATCAAGGGGCGTATTGCTTACAAGGGCGCCGTCCCAGTAGTGTTTTCCATCAATCGTCGTCCACGGAAATCCTGGGGGCAAACTGCCGCTGGCCATAATATGCTCCGGTGTAATCTCGTCAACGTAACTGTCGAAAGCCACAAGCTCTGATGTCTCCACGTCCACGGCGCCTATGATCAGCCGAGTCGGGCTATCTCTTAATTTGTCAAAATCAACGTACTTAAGAAGAAGCTCCCTCACCGGAGAGGGATCGTAAAAACTGGTCCAGTTTATGGGCAATTCATTAGGATTAAAAACGGGCATCAACCACCTGGGGCGGAAAAACTTGGGTGAGCCAAAAATAAGCGAATACCAAGATGAGACTAGCCGACGATTTCCTTCCTTTGGGACGTTGGGAATATTCACAGTAATCTCATCCCAGAACGCCTCTAGAGCATTTGCCGCATTCCTTGGATTCGCGGCTATTATTGCCCCGTTAAATGCGCCTATGGAGACACCGGCCACGATATCCGGGTAGATTTGTTTCTCCTCCATCGCTTTAACCACACCGCATTGGAATGCCCCCAGGGCGCCGCCCCCTTGAAGAATGAGCACCGTCTGAGTCGGTATTCTGTGGAGCTTGAAACTAACTTCCGATAATTTACCTTTTACTTTCTCCAGATTAACCCGGTTTTGTATGAGCGAGCCCGCCGATTTATCCTCGTCGGGCGGTCTTCGCAACAAAAATGCCGCCTTCAAGACTCCATCCTTCAGATAAAGAACGGAGAATGACTTCTCCTTTATAGAACCTCTCACCACCCTTTCACCTGTATCCGCCGTGTCTCCGAGAAAATTGAAAGTAAGATCAAACACATCCGAAAAGAAATAGGAAACGGTACGATACGGCTGTTTGTGCCCCATCATATTCCTAGCGGCAACTTGTCCCTGCTTCATAGCATTATCCCAGTGTTCGACTCGGCGCCGTCTCCCAAATACCCGGTCGAAAAAATTGGCTACATCCCCCGCAGCAAAGACATCCGGGTTATTTGTTTGCATGTATTCATCCACAACTACACCATCATCCAGCTTTATTCCGCTCCCCAGTAGAAAATCAGTGTTGGGAACAACCCCTATCCCGACTGCAACCAGGTCACAGGGAAATTCCTTTCCGGTGTTTGTAATAACACCATTTACACTATTTTTTCCTATAAATTCTTTCACCGTTTCCCCGGAAATTACGCTCACGCCGTGTGCTTTATAGTAGTCCCTGAAGAACTCAGAGACCTCCGGGGAGGACAGCTTATCGAAGATGATTTCTTCCTGGGTGATAATTGTCACCTCTTTACCTTTTTGCCTAAAGGTCGACGCAAGCTCCATTCCGATGAAACTTCCCCCGATGACCACAACCCTGCTCGCTATTTCAATAGCTTGTTTCAATGCCTCGGCGTCATCCAACGTCCTAAGATAATATATGCCGGGTAAGCTCGAACCAGGAACGGATAGTTTGCTTATTCTACAGCCAGTAGCTATGAGTAGTTTTTTATAACGAAGCTCTCCAGAATTATCGGTCCTGACTATTCTTTCCCTAGGGTCAACCGAGAGGGCTTTAGTGCCGAGTACCAGCTCGATATCGTTTTCTCTATAATAACCTTCTTTGAGAACTACGATCCTCTCTTTTTTCTGTTTGCCGAGGAGAAAACGCTTGGAGAGCGGAGGACGATGATAGGGTGGATAGTTTTCTTCCGATACGATAACGATTCTTCCCCCTGCCCCCTCTTTCCTCAATGTCTCCGCAGCAGTTGCACTGGCCAGCCCCCCTCCAATCAGTAAATAATCGACCGTATTTACCATCGACGATACCCCTTTAGAACTATTTGATGAATGATTTATCTAAAGGATTTATTCTACCTGGTGAATCCCATCACGGTCTCCGATGTGGATCAAATATTGGTGAAGAGAATGTGGATATACCTGACTAAATAACTAGAGTTTTTAACTCTTAACTAATGAAGCTCCTTTCGGCAAGCCGCAGACTATTAATACCCGCGCAAGCGGTCTTACAGGTCATTGCCAGGAGTCCTTCGGCAGGCTCAGGGTAGACTCCGCGACGAAGCGATCCCCCTCAGGTACGTCATTGCGAGGGAATGAAACGACCGAAGCAATCCGTTGAAAGAAAGACGAGATTGCCGCGCCGCCAAAAAGACGGCGGCTCGCAATGACAGGGAGGAGTAGGGATAGCGATGAGAGCAGAAACCATGCAGCAACTTCTAAGCCACATGGAACTATCCAGTTAAACTAGAATTGTAAAAATTATTTTTTGTAGAACGACTCTGGCTTACATCTAAAAGAAGCCAGCGAAAGTCAAGAATGAAAGGAAAAAGAAAACATCCGGTTATCACTGCTCTACCAAGTTGCCACCTTGTAACTGATAAGTTTTAACCACTTTTAACGTCGGACAACAGTCCGGGTCGGTCTCGCCGTGCATAACCATACTGACTGTTACCTT
>DATMAT010000078.1 GCA_035559815.1 Thermodesulfobacteriota bacterium | reverse complement strand
ATGGTGATGCCTGGGGATAACGTGAACATGGAGGTGGAGTTGATAGCGCCGGTGGCGATGGAGGAGAAGCTGAGGTTTGCGATAAGGGAAGGGGGAAGGACGGTGGGAGCAGGTGTAGTTACTAAAATCATCGAATAGGGTTTCAGGGATAACAAGACATGAATCGTGCTGCCAAGATCAGAATTAAGCTCAAGTCATTTGACCACAAGTTGCTGGATAGGTCTGCATCGGAAATCGTAGAGACGGCTAAAAGAACCGGGGCAAGAGTAGCCGGTCCAGTTCCATTACCGACCGATATAAGTCGTTATTGCGTGCTAAGGTCGCCGCATGTGGATAAAAATTCGAGAGAGCATTTCGAGGTCAGGACACACAAGAGGCTGGTGGATATACTGGAGCCCACACAGCAAACCATAGATGCTCTGATGAAACTCGACCTGGCTTCGGGGGTTGAGGTTGAGATAAAACTTACGGGGTCTTAAAGCTGATGATTGAAGGACTGATAGGTAAAAAAATAGGAATGACCGAATTATTCTTCGATGACGGCACGGCTGTGCCGGCCACAGTGGTCGTAGCCGGACCGTGCTTCGTGATTGACAAGAAGAGACAGGACAAAGACGGATACGAGGCCGTTCAGGTGGGTTTTGAAGAGATAAAACCGAAGAGGCTTAATAAACCCCTTCTCGGACATCTAAAAAGG
Source organism: Thermodesulfobacteriota bacterium (assembly GCA_035559815.1). NCBI lineage: Bacteria > Pseudomonadati > Thermodesulfobacteriota > Thermodesulfobacteriota bacterium. The sequence goes on along the minus strand of DATMAT010000078.1, from coordinate 50,000 downwards.
GCCGGGGTTCCACCCTTGAGGGTCATAAAGGAGTTCGCAGTTCTCGACGGCAAGGCCGACGATTACAAGCCGGGTGATGTGATAAGGGTCGATGTCTTCAAGGAAGGAGACCTCATAGATGTTACCGGAACCAGCAAAGGAAAGGGTTTCGCCGGGGTTATGAAAAGGCACGGCTTTGCCGGACAGCCTGATTCCCATGGCGGCATGTCTCACCGAAAACCGGGGTCGATAGGCCAACACTCCTTTCCGGCTAGGGTATGGAAGGGGCTTAGAATGGCCGGTCATATGGGTGCGGAAAAGGTTACTATGCAGAGACTCAAAGTGGTGAAGATAGACCCGGATAAAAACCTGATAGTCATAAAGGGGTCAGTCCCCGGGCCAAACGGGGGTATCCTGATACTCAAGCACACGACAAAAGGGAGAGTCAAAAGTGCCGCAGTATGATATATACGATTTGAATAGGAACAAGGTAGGCTCTATCGAGCTTGATCCAGAGATATTTGAATCTCCCATCAAGGAGCATTTGTTTTATTACGTAGTTAATTGGCAGTTAGCCAACCATCGTTCCGGAACTGCATCAACCAAGACCAGGGGAGAGGTGAGCGGGGGAGGAAGGAAGCCCTGGAAACAGAAGCATCTGGGGCGGGCGCGCCAAGGAAGTATAAGAGCCCCGCAATGGAGAAAGGGAGCCGTTATCTTTGGGCCGAAGCCCAAGGATTGGTCCTATGCTGTTCCTAAGAAGGTAAGACGCGGGGCGTTGCGAAGCGCACTTTCTCTAAAACATAAGGATGGTCACATCGTCATACTAAAGGATTTTAATCTTGACCGGGTGAAGACGAGACTGGTAGTGGATTTTATCAGGACTTTTGAGCTTGACCGAGCCCTCGTAGTCATTAGCGGAGAAAACGAGAATCTTACTAAATCTGCAAGAAACCTGAAAAGCGTCAAGGTGCTGAAGTCAGAAGGGCTAAACGTCTATGATCTCCTCAGATTCGATACCTTGGTTATGACAGAGGACTCACTTCTCAAGGTTCAGGAGGTACTCAAGGGTTGAAAGAACCATTGCAGACAATTAAGCGCCCCATAATAACAGAAAAGTCTTCGGCCATAAAGGAAAGCGGCTGGTATGTTTTTTCAGTTGGAAGGAAGGCTAATAAGAAAGAAATAAAGGAAGCGGTAGAAAAGGTATTCAAGGTGAAGGTAGAAGCAGTAAGGACACTGATAGTCCCCGGAAAGAAAGTAAAGAGGTTTGGGCGTCCCGTAGGGCGTAGGTCCCCGCTAAAGAAGGCATATGTAAAGCTTAAAGAAGGAAAGATAGAATTTTTTGAGGGTGTTTAAATATGGGTATTAAAAAATATAATCCAAAGACCCCGGGAACGCGGTTTAAAACTTCTCTCGATTTTTCTGAGGTCACAACGGACAGGCCCCACAAAAAGCTCACGGAGTCGCTCAAGAAACGAGCGGGTAGAAACTCTCAGGGCAGGGTCTCATCTCGCCATCGCGGGGGTGGGCACAAGCGGCTTTACCGGATTATCGATTTCAAGAGGGATAAATTCGACGTCCCGGCAAAGGTAGCTACTATAGAGTATGACCCTAACCGTTCGGCAAGAATAGCACTTCTAAATTATAAAGACGGGGAGAAACGCTATATAATAGCGCCAGACGGCTTAAACGTCGGGGATACGGTGGTGTCCTCCGGGGAGAGCGTGGATATTGTTACCGGTAATGCCCTTCCCCTAAAAAATATCCCCCTGGGGACCTTGATACACAACGTGGAGTTAAAGCCGGGCGGCGGCGGCAAAATACTGCGAGCGGCCGGAGCTTCCGCTCAGATATTGGCTAAAGAGGGGGATTATGCCCAGCTAAAGCTAAGCTCCGGAGAGATTCGTCTGGTTCCACTTAACTGCATGGCTACCATCGGCAGAGTGGGGAACCTGGAGCACGAGTTGGTGGTAATAGGTAAGGCCGGAAGAACTAGACACATGGGCCGACGCCCTCATGTAAGGGGGGTGGCGATGAATCCAGTAGACCATCCACACGGCGGGGGAGAGGGGAAGGCCACGAAAGGAAATCCTCATCCGGTTTCACCATGGGGTTGGATTACAATAGGATACAAGACAAGAAAAAACAAGAGGACGGATAAATTCATAGTAAAACGCAGAAGAATAGGTTATGGAATGGACAAATAGATTTCGGAAATCGGAATGCGGATTGCGGAATATCTTAATCCGAAATCCGAGATCTAAAATCCGCAATCAAGAGAAGGAGTAAACATGGCAAGGTCGAATAAAAAAGGCCCTTATGTAGACTCAAAACTGCTCAAGAAAATTCAAGCAGCGAAGACTTCAGGAGACCAGCGTATCATCAAAACCTGGTCCCGGGATTCGATGATTATTCCAGACATGATAGGTCTTACCTTTGCCGTTTATAACGGGAAGAAGTTTATTCCGGTATACATAACCGAATACATGGTGGGTCATAAGTTAGGAGAGTTTTCTCCCACGCGCACCTTTACCGGGCATGGCGGAGGAGATAAGAAGGCAAAACTTGAAAAAACCACAGGTTAAAAGGGTGAAGAGATGGTCTCCCGGGCAGTGCATAAGTACGCTAGAACATCGCCAAAAAAGGCTAGGGTAATATTGGACTTGATAAGAGGAAACGGGGTCGAGGAGGCGTTTTCGGTCCTCGGGTCAGTTAAGAGAAGGCCGGCGCCAATCGTGGCCAAGCTCCTTAAGTCCGCCGTGGCTAATGCCGCCGAGAAAGGGCATACCAGTACCGAGACCTTGTACGTAAAGGAGGCTTACGCTTCCCCAGGCCCGGTGCTCAAGAGGATTAGGCCAAGAGCGATGGGAAGGGCTTATTCCAGGAAGAGAAGGATGAGTCACCTCACGATAGTGCTTGAAGAAAGGGGGTTATAACTTGGGACAAAAGGTTTGCCCTATAGGGCTCAGGATCGGGATCACCAAAAGTTGGGATTCAAAGTGGTATGCCGAGAAGCAAAAATACACCGAGCTTCTTCACGAGGACATAAAGATCAGGTCCATCATCAAGAAGGAGTTTTATCAGGCTGGTATTTCCAAGATTGAGTTGGAAAGGGCCGCATCAGAGAGGGTAAGGGTGGTGATATATGCGGCACGGCCGGGCATGATAATCGGCAGAAAGGGACAGGAGATCGAATCTTTAAGGCGAAGCCTCCACGAAATGACCGGTAAGGATGTTTATCTGGATATCCGTGAAGTAAAACGTCCGGAGGTGGATGCCCAGCTTGTGGCGGAGAATGTAGCCCTTCAACTTTCCAGGAGGGTTGCATATAGACGGGCCATGAAGAGGGCGATGGCTTCTGCTCTCAGGCTTGGGGCAATTGGTATAAAAGTTATGGTGGCTGGTAGGTTGGGCGGAGCGGAGATAGCCAGAAAAGAGTGGTACCGGGAGGGACGAGTCCCTCTTACTACTCTCCGGGCAGACATAGATTACGGATTGGCCGAGGCAAAAACAACCTATGGAGTCATAGGTGTAAAGGTATGGATATTCAAGGGCGAGGTTTTGGAAAGAAAGGCAAGACATACAAGTTGATTTAACAAGGCGGGAAATAAAAAATGCTTCAGCCGGCTAGGACAAAGTATAGAAAGCAACATAAGGGAAGAATAAGGGGAAAGGCGACAAGGGGGGCAACCTTGGCCTTCGGGGAGTTCGGGCTTCAATCGCTAGAATGCGGCAAGCTGACCTCTCAACAGATTGAGGCGGCTCGAGTGGCCATAACCCGTCACGTGAGACGGGGCGCCAAGCTATGGGTGAGGATATTTCCGGATAAGCCTATAACCAAGAAACCCGCGGAGACCAGGATGGGAAAAGGAAAAGGAGATGTTGCCGGGTATGTAGCGCCGATATATCGGGGCACCATGCTCTACGAGATAAGCGGCCTTCCCAAGGATGTATCCAGGGAAGCGCTCCGGCTCGCCTCTCATAAACTTCCGGTGAAGACGCGCGTAGTGGCCCGGGAAGAGGGGGTTCTGACCACATGAAGCCAGGTGAGATAAGAGAGCTTAGCGACGAGGAGTTGATGAAAAAGGAAAGGGATACAAAGGAGGAGCTTTTCAACCTCCGGGTGCAAATTGCCACCAACCAGACCACAAATGTGGCCAGGGTAAGGAAACTGAGGAAGGACCTGGCCAGGGTATTAACCCTCAAAAGAGAGAGAGAACTGGGAATAAGGAGAAAATAAGACCTATGGCCAGAGGAAAGGTTAAGAAGCTAGTGGGTGTAGTTACTAGCGATAAGATGGATAAAACGGTGGTTGTGGATGTGACTAGAATTAAAAAACATTCCAGTTACCTCAAGCCGATAAAGGCAACCTCCCGGTTCAAGGCTCACGATGAAAAGGGGGAGTGCAAAGTGGGGGATAAGGTTCTTATAATCGGTACAAGACCTCTAAGTAAGACGAAGAGATGGAGGGTAAGCAAGGTTCTTGAGCATGCCACTGTTATCGAAGGCGAGGTTATAGAGGAATTATCCGAGCAAGGAGGAAATACGGAGTGATTCAACCTACTACGGTTCTCGAATCTGCAGACAACACCGGGGCGAAAAAGCTTTTCTGCATAAGGGTAATGGGCGGTTCTAACCGGAAATACGCCCGGCTGGGTGATATCGTCGTGGTTTCGGTCAAGGAGGCACTCCCCAATTCTAAGGTGGAGAAAGGGGATGTCCATCGGGCGGTCATAGTTCGCACCAGAAAGGAACAGAGGCGTGCTGACGGCTCCTATGTCCGGTTCGATAATAATGCGGCGGTGCTCATAACCAAGGAAAATGAGCCCATGGGAACGCGTGTATTTGGCCCCATAGCCAGGGAGCTCCGTCTTCAGGGCTTTATGAAAATAATCTCACTGGCACCGGAGGTTGTTTAATTTGGTTTCTATGGTCAGGGATAATAAAAAAAAGGGATTGGGAAGAAGAAAATTTCATATCAGGACCGGTGACACGGTTTATGTAATAGCCGGTAAGGACAAGGGGAAGACCGGAAAGGTGATAAGGGTTTTGAGGGATAAGAACAAGGCCTTGGTGGAGAAGCTGAACATGGTAAAGCGTCATAGCCGTCCTTCTCAAAAAAATCCGACCGGTGGAATAATCGAGAAGGAAGCCCCTATTCATCTATCCAATCTGATGCCGTACGACCCTACGGTAAAGCGCCCGGTCAGGGTGGGGTATAAGGTGCTCCCCACGAAGGAAAAGGTAAGATATAGCAAAAAAAGCGGCGAGGAAATTAAGACCTGATGGCTCCAAGATTAAAAGTGGTTTACAAAGAAAAGGTGGCTCCAAAGTTAAAAGAGCGGTTTGGGTATAAAAACCCCATGCAGATTCCCCGTCTGGAGAAGATCGTGGTGAATATGGGGCTCGGAAGGCTGAGTGATGCGGGAAGGGAGAATAAAGTAATAGACGATGCTGTCAACGAGTTGTCTTCCATAGTAGGACAGAAGCCGGTTGTGACCAGGGCCAGAAAATCTATAGCCGGTTTTAAGTTGAGAGAAGGGGTTCCTATCGGTTGCATGGTCACACTACGCGGAGACCGCATGTACGAGTTCCTGGATAGGCTGGTCAATCTGGCGCTTCCCCGGGTGAGAGATTTTAAGGGTGTTTCGGCGGATGCATTCGACGGCCGTGGAAACTACACACTGGGCATCAGAGAGCACCTGATATTCCCGGAGGCCGATTACGGCAAGATTGAAAAGGTTAAGGGTATGAACGTGACTATAGTAACGAGTGCCAAAAGCGACGAAGAAGCCAGGGAGCTTTTGACGAATCTGGGTATGCCGTTTAGAAAAAATTAGAGAGGGTGTTCATGACCAGAAAGGCGCTTTTAGAGAAATCCAATAGAAAGCCAAAGTTTAAAGTTAGAAAAAGAAACCGCTGTCCGCTTTGTGGTAGGCCCAGGTCGTACATAAGAAAGTTCGCTATGTGCCGGTTATGCTTCAGGGATAAGGCCAGCTTCGGAAGTATTCCCGGCGTAAGGAAGGCAAGCTGGTGATTTTGTACAATTTCGGAATGCGGGATGCGGATTGCGGATAAAAATATTCCGAAATCCGGAATCTAAAATCCGAAATCGAGAGAGGGAGATGAAATGACCGACCCTATTGCTGATATGCTTACAAGAATAAGAAACGCTCTTATAGCTCGCCATAAATCGCTAGAGGTCCCGGCCTCAAGAATAAAGGTAGAGATAGCCCGGATTCTTAAGGAAGAGGGGTTCATAGCCGATTACAAGGTGTTTGAAGAGGAGCCGAGAAAGATAATCAAGATCGACCTTCTCTACACGCCCGATGGAGAAACGGTTATAAAAGAGGTTAAGAGGGTTAGTAAACCGGGTTGTCGTGTATACGTGAACAAGAATGAACTTCCCAGGGTACGAGGAGGCCTAGGAATTTCTATTGTTTCCACCTCAAGGGGCATTATGACTGGGACGGAGGCACGGCGTCTCAAGATTGGTGGAGAGCTTTTATGCACAGTGCTGTGAGGTTATCGCTATGTCTAGGATAGGTAGAAAGCCAATAAATTTCTCCAGTGGGGTTAAGGTAGAGGCTAAAAACGGTTTGATCGAGGTTACCGGTCCGAAGGGTAAGGTCTCCCAACACCTGCCCGAAGGCATTAAAACCAGGGTAGAGGGCAACGAACTATATGTGGAAAGGGAGAGCGATGAAAAAAAGTACCGGGCGCTTCACGGCCTCGTTCGCTCCTTGGTCGCGAATATGGTCTTGGGGGTTACCGAGGGCTTTTCCCGCTCGCTCGATATTGTCGGTGTTGGCTACCGGGCCGAGCTTTCCGGGAAGAGCGCCTTAAAACTCAATCTTGGTTATTCAAACCCGGTAGAATTTACACTGCCTCCGGGTGTGACTGCTACGGTCGAGGAGAGGGGAACAAGGGTGATCATACAGGGCATCGATAAGCACCTGGTGGGAAACACTGCGGCAAAGATAAGGGAACTGAGACCGCCGGATGCTTACAAGGGTAAGGGTATAAGATACACCGGTGAGATGCTCAAACTCAAACCGGGAAAGGCGGGTGCTAAGAAATGATAAAGCAGAGAAGCAGGAAAGAAAGGCGTGATATAAGGCATCTAAGGGTTAAAAGAAAAGCATTCTCCTCCATTGGCACGCCGAGGCTTACCGTGTTTAAATCCTCGAAGCATATCTATGCTCAGGTAATTGACGACGTGGCGGAACGAACACTGGTTGCCGCTTCTTCGCACACCCCTAAGGTTAGAGAGATATTAAAACAGGACCCCAAAAAGAAGATAGAAGTGGCGAAAATCGTGGGGAAATATATCGGTGAGCTCTCTTTGTCAAAAGGTATAAAGACGGTACGTTTTGACCGGGGTGGATACCCTTATCACGGCCGGGTTAAGTCTCTGGCTGAGGGGGCCCGGGAGGCCGGACTAGAATTTTAAAGGCTGAGTTAGATTCTTATCTAAAGGAGAAGAGGTATTGCAAAGGGAAAGAGTTGATCCGACTGGTTTGGATTTAAAAGAGAAGATAGTACACGTCAGAAGGGTGGCGAAAGTAACAAAAGGCGGCAAGAGGTTTCATTTCACTGCCCTGGTGGTAATCGGGAATGGTGCCGGTGTCGTCGGAACCGCTTTGGGGAAATCAAATGAAGTCCCGGATGCCATCAGAAAAGCAATAGAAAAAGCCAAGAAGAACCTGATAAGGGTTCCCAAGCGTAACAACACCATTCCCCACGAGGTCGTGGGTGAGCACAGTTCGAGCAGGGTCATATTAAAGCCGGCTGCTCCCGGTACGGGGGTTATTGCCGGAGGTGCGGTGAGGGCAGTAGTCGAGCTAGCCGGCATTCAGGACATATTGTCCAAGGTGCTCGGTTCGACAAACCCCTTGAATGTGGTGCTGGCCACTATAAACGGACTTTCTTCTCTAAGAATGCCTGAGGACGTAGCAAAGGTCAGGGGGAAGGAAGTAAAAGATTTAGACCTCCCTAGATATTACGCTAATATGTCGAATTAATGTTCAAGAGGTTATGGAAATGCTGAATAGACTAACACCCCCGTCTGGTGCAAAAAAAGAGAGAAAAAGAGTAGGTAGGGGCCCGGGCTGCCATGGCAAAACCAGCGGACGCGGGCATAAGGGACAAGGCTCCCGATCCGGGGGGATGGTTTCCCCATGGTTTGAAGGCGGACAAACGCCGCTCAAGCTAAGGTCGCCAAAGCGTGGGTTCAAGAGCCCAAAGAAGACCGTCTATGACCTGATAAATGTGAGAGACCTCAACGAATTTAGCGACGGGGATGTTATAACACCGGAGGTCCTGAAAAAAGCGGGCCTGGCAAGCGGGAAAAAACCGGTGAAGATTCTTGGAGACGGGGAGCTAACTAGGACACTAAAAGTGAAAGCAAATAGCTTTAGCCGGGAAGCGGTCAAAAAGCTCGAAGGGCGCGGGGGCCAAGCAGAGGTTTTATGAGCAGAAATATCTCAGCAATTCCCAGGATTCCTGAATTAAACAAAAGGATTCTCTTCACCGCCTTGATGCTCATCGTTTACCGGTTGGGCGTCTTCGTACCTACACCGGGTATAGACCCGGAACAGATATCCAGGATTTTTGAGCAAACCAGGGGAACTATATTCGACATATTAAATCTTTTTTCCGGCGGCGCCCTGGAGCAGGCTTCAGTGTTTGCACTGGGGGTCATGCCGTACATAACTTCGTCTATCATCATGTCCCTCCTGGTGAAGGCCATTCCTACCCTGGAAGCGATTCAAAAGGAGGGTGAGGCTGGGAGAAGAAAGATAAACCAGTATTCCCGGTATGGAACGGTACTTATATGTATCATTCAGGGTTTCATGCTGGCGGTTACACTCGAAGGAGGCCTCGGATTGGGCGCCTCGGTTGTGAAGGACCCGGGATGGGTATTCAGAATCACCACCGTGATTACACTTACCGCCGGCAGTCTTTTTGTCATGTGGATAGGTGAGCAGATCTCCGAGCGGGGAATAGGAAACGGTATATCCCTTATAATCGCCGCATCGATCATGGCTAGGATACCGTCTGGTATATGGGATATCTTCAGGCTGGTTGGAACCGGGGAAATGAACGTATTTGGGGTCATACTGCTTTTTGGTTTCCTGGCCTTGATCATAGGGGCCATTGTGTATGTAGAGAGGTCCTACCGAAAGATCCCGGTACAATACCCCAGGCGGGTGGTGGGGAGAAAGGTATACGGGGGACAGTCTTCGCATCTACCGCTAAAGGTGAACACGGCAGGGGTTATTCCTCCCATTTTCGCCTCCTCGTTGATGATATTCCCTGCCACCGTGCTTACCTTCATCAATATCCCCACGCTCCGGAATATAAGCGATTATTTCTTTCAAAATATGTTCATATATAATGCTATTTATGCGGCCTTAATTATATTCTTCGCCTATTTTTACACCGCGGTCGTGTACAATCCGGATGACCTGGCCGAGAACCTGAGAAAAAACGGAGGCTTTGTTCCAGGGATAAGGCCGGGGAAAAAAACCGCCGAATATATCGACAAAATACTGGGAAGGATAACCTTCATCGGGGCTATCTATGTGGCCGCGGTATGCGTGCTGCCGTCGGTTCTTCAAACGAAGCCGTTTAATCTTCCGTTTTTTTTCGGTGGTACCTCTCTTCTCATCGTAGTTGGGGTCACCCTGGACACGGTCCAGCAGATAGAGTCTTTCTTGATTACCCACAGTTACGAGGGTTTCATAAAGAAGCGGGGTATGAAAGGGCCTAGGAGGTTTGGGATATAGCGGGATGCAGAATGCACGGTACAGGATACAGGATGAAAGATCTAAATGGATCATGGATCAGCTAAATAGCTATGACGATTTTATGGAGTGTTATGTATGAGGTTGATACTTTTTGGACCTCCCGGAGCAGGAAAGGGAACTCAGGCTCAACGTATATCCGGCCAGTATGGCGTTCAGCACATTTCTACGGGGGATATACTCAGGGCATCGGTCAAAGAAGGTACGGACCTGGGAAAGCTGGCCAAATCCTTCATGGATAAAGGCGAGTTGGTCCCGGACGAGGTGGTGATAGGAATAATTAAAGAAAGAATAACGAAAGGTGAAACTAGGAAGGGATTTATGCTGGATGGATTTCCTCGGACCATTCCCCAGGCCGAGGCGTTGGATAGGACGCTTAGTGAAGACGGCTTGAAGATACAGGCGGTTATTTCTATCGAGGTGGACGACGAGGAGATTGTAAAAAGGATTAGCGGCAGGCGGGTTTGCGAAAAATGTGGGGCAATGTATCATATAGCCTACGAACCCCCGAAGAAACCGGGGTATTGCGATAGATGTGGTGGAAATCTTTATCAACGGGATGACGACCAGGAAGGGGTAATAAGGAATAGGCTACGGGTTTACAGAGCCCAAACGGAGCCTCTCAAAGATTATTATAGTAAGTCCGGCATATTATATAGGGTTGATGGCATGGGTAAGGTCGAAGAGGTATTCAGCCGGGTTGAAAAAATTTTGAATACTATAAAAAAATGATTTTTTTGAAGAGCGAGGAAGAAATAGAGAAAATCAGGGCTGCGTCCCGAGTGGTTATCGAGGTTTTGGCAAGGCTTAGGGAAGAAACCAAACCGGGTATTTCCACCTGGGACCTAGACAGGATTGCCGAAGAGGTAGCATTGAGTAGGGGGGCCACACCCGCCTTTAAAGGTTATAGAGATTATCCAGCATCGGTGTGCTTTGCCATAAATCACGAGGTTGTCCATGGCATCCCATCCAAAAAAAAGATCCTAAAAGAGGGGGATATTCTCAGCCTGGATTTCGGCGTATACCTCGATGGATTCTACAGCGATTCGGCAATAACCATACCGGTGGGTAAAGTTTCGACCGTTGCCGAGAAGCTTCTGGAGGTGACCAGGAATTCGCTTTATAAAGGCATAGATATGGCTCGCCCCACAAACCGGCTCTTTGACATTTCCCACGCTATACAGAGCTATGTCGAGCAGGAGGGGTTCTCTGTCGTCAAGGCCTTTGTCGGCCATGGAATTGGGAGAAATCTTCACGAGGACCCGCAGGTTCCTAACTTTGTCCCTGATAATGGAAACTGGGGGAAGGGTATAAGATTAAAAACAGGAATGGTCATTGCCATAGAGCCTATGGTTAATGTAGGGAGGCCGGATATCAGGATACTGAGCGATGGATGGACTGCAGTAACGGTGGATGGAACGCTCTCCGCCCATTTTGAGCACACGGTCGCAATTACTGACAACGGTCCGGTCATCCTGACCCAGGAACATTGAAGAGGATTGTATGGCGAAAGAGGAAAGAATAGAGTTTGAGGGTAAGGTGATCGAAGCGCTTCCAAATGCGATGTTCAGAGTAGAGATTGAGAATGGCCACAAGATATTGGCTTATGTGTCCGGAAAGATGAGAACCCATTTCATACGCATTCTTCCCGGGGACAAGGTTAAGGTCGAGCTCTCGCCGTACGACCTTACCAAGGGTAGGATCACTTACCGGTTGAAAAAATAGCATTGGTGAGGGAGCTAAATTGAAGATAAGAGCATCGGTGAAGAAGATTTGTGACAAATGCAAAATAATAAAAAGAAGGGGCGCGGTGCGCATAATCTGTACTAACCCAAAGCATAAGCAAAAACAAGGCTAGGAGGGAAGACATGCCCAGGATTGCTGGTGTGGATATTCCACCGAATAAACGTATCGAAGTAGGTCTCACTTATATATACGGCATAGGGCGCTTTGCGTCCAGAAAGATTCTTAACGAAGCGGAGATCGATTTAAACAAGCGCTCAAACGACTTGACCGAACAGGAAATCGCTAAGATAAGGGACATAATAGAGAGAGAACATACCGTGGAGGGAGAGCTTAGAAAAGAGGTCCAGGGTAATATCAAGCGTCTCATCGAAATCGGCTGTTACCGGGGGCTTAGACACAGGCTGAAGCTTCCGGCGCGCGGTCAGAGGACCCGCTCTAACGCCAGGACCAGGAAAGGGCCCCGGGGAACGGCCATAGCTAAGAAGAAGAAAGCGAGCAAAGGATAAGCTGGAGGTATAAGTTGGCAAAGAAAAAGACCGGCAAAAAGACTAAAAAGTTTGTGGAGCAGGGAGTGGTTCATATTCAAGCGACATTCAACAACACCGTAGTCACCATAAGTGATAACCAGGGTAATGTGGTTGCCTGGTCGAGCGGGGGGATGAAGGGATTCAAGGGAACGAGAAAGGGGACTCCGTTTGCTGCACAGATCGCAGCGGAGGATGCTGCCAGGAAGGCGGCAGGTCTCGGCATGAAAAGCGTGTCCGTTTATGTCAAGGGTCCCGGCCCGGGCAGGGAGCCGGCCATACGGTCTCTGCAAGCCGCCGGCCTTAGAATCGTGCTGATTCGAGATGTTACCCCTATTCCTCATAACGGCTGCAGACCGCCGGGGAGGAGAAGGGTATGATTAAGATTGCGTATTGCAGATTGCGGGTTGCGGATTTTATGCTGAGTGCGGTTAAGAGTTTTGAAATACTTTTCGAAATCCGAATTCCAAAATCGAAAATTGAAAAAGGGAGGCTCAACGTAATTGGCAAGGTATAGGGGTTCTGTTTGCAGGTTTTGCAGAAGGGAGGGAATGAAGTTGTTCCTCAAGGGCGAAAGGTGTTACACCGAAAAATGCGCCGTGGAGAAGAGGCCAGACCAAACTCCGGGGGAACATGGACGGCTGCGCTCCAAGTTTTCAGAGTTCGGGATAAGGCTCAGGGAAAAGCAGAAGGTCAAACGTATTTACGGGCTTACCGAAAAACAATTCAGTAGCTATTTCGAGAAGGCTTCCCGGGTCAAGGGGGTAACCGGCAAACTGCTTATTTCCCTCCTGGAGAGGAGACTGGATAATACTTTATACCGCCTGGGGTTTGCCAGTTCGAGAAAAGAAGCGCGGCAATTGGTACGCCATGGCCATGTCCTGGTGAACGGCAAAAAGGTGGATATTCCTTCCTATCAGGTAAAAATCGGAGACGTTATCGAGATAGCGGAGGGTAGCCGAAAGCTGGATAGGATTAATTTGTCGCTCGACGGACTGGCCAGAAGGGGATTCCCGGAGTGGCTTGAGCTGGATAGGGAAAACTACAGAGGGGTTATAAAAAAGCTGCCCGCTAGAGAGGACGTAACTATTCCTATCGAAGAGCAACTTATAGTGGAGTTTTATTCAAGAGTATAACCGGATCAATTGCGGATTTCGGACAACGGACTGCGGATTTAACAAATCTTTAATTCCGAAATCCGAAACCTACAATCCGCAATTCGAAAAGGAGGGAGGCAAGTTGAAGGATTTTCAGAGAAACTGGCAGGATCTTATAAGACCCAAAAAGTTGGAGAAGGATGAGCGGGTTTCTAACCCGTTTTACGGAAAATTCATATGCGAGCCGCTGGAGCGTGGATATGGAATAACCCTGGGAAATGCCCTGAGAAGGGTACTTCTTTCCTCAATTCAAGGTCCTGCTATAACCTCGATCAAGATTGAAGGGGTATTGCATGAGTTTTCCACCATACCGGGTGTTAAAGAGGACGTAACGGAGGTTATATTGAACCTTAAAGGTGTTGAGCTTAGGATGCATACCTACGAGCCTCAGACCTTGAGAATTAGCGCTATGGGGGAATGCGACGTCAAAGCCGGGGATATTATTACCGGACATCAGGTTGAGGTCCTAAACCCGAATCACCACATAGCCACACTCTCGGAGGGAGCGAAACTGGAGATGGAGATGTCGGTAGAGATGGGGCAGGGCTATCAACCGGTGGAGAGGCGGGGGGAGGTTCAGGGGGCGATAGGGGTTATACCTATCGATGCCCTTTTTTCACCCATAAGAAAGGTGAACTACATGGTTACCAACGCCAGGGTGGGCAGGCGGACAGATTATCAAAGGCTTACGCTGGAAATCTGGACTAACGGCACCATACTTCCCGAGGATGCACTGGCATATGCGGCAAAAATCCTGAAGCATCAGCTTACCGTGTTCATAAATTTTGACGAAAGGGATGTGGATAGTGTATCGGAGGTGGAGCAAGAAAAGGAGATAGGCGGGACTGAAGAGGTGCTCTTCACTTCCATCGATGACCTGGAACTCTCGGCGAGGTCATTGAACTGCTTGAGAAAGGCTGGCGTCGTTTTGACCGGGGATTTGGTCCAAAAGACGGAGGAAGAACTATTAAACCTGGAGAACTTCGGCAAACGTTCACTCCTAGAAATAAAAGACAGACTCTCCGAACTCGGTCTCGGTCTCGGACTCAAGATTAATAAGGAGGTATTCGAGACGGAGAAGGCCAAGCGGATAAACGAAAAGAATGAGAAGAGGGTTTCTCATTCCTGACATTTTGGAGGACTCTGGATGCGACATAAAAGACTGGGACGAAAGCTCGGCGTGGTTACTAAGCACAGGAAAGCCATGCTTCGAAATATGGTTACCGATTTTCTTCGCCACGAAAGGATTAAGACGACGGACACCAGGGCAAAAGAGCTGAGGAGGTTTGCCGAGAAGGTAATAACCCTGGCTAAACTGGGAACCCTCCATGCTCGGAGACAAGCGGCAGAGATTATAAGCGATAAAAGCGTATTGAAGAGGCTCTTTGATGAAATAGCCCCCAAGTATAAAGAACGCCCCGGTGGTTATACCCGGATTATAAAGCTAGGGATGAGGCGTGGCGATAATGCCCCGATATCGATGTTAGAGCTGGTGGAAGAAGAGTATAAACCCAGGGGTCGTAAAAAAACAAAGCCCGCCCCGGAGGAGAAGGTGAAAACCGGGGAACCATCTGCAGAGGCAAAGAGCAGGAAAAAGGAAGCGGCAGAGGAGTTAGGGCTGGTACGGAGCGAAGAAAAGCCAACCGAGGAAGCAAAGGAGGCTCCTCTTTCCGAAGGAGAGGCTCCTAACGAAACCAAAAAGGAAGTCGAATAACCGATTTTCCTCTGTGATTATCATTTAATTGTAATAACCAGGATTTAATCAAACGGATACCGCCTTAGCAAGTTGTATCTAATAGAATGATTTCACTCTTATAAATGTCATTCTGGAGCCCTTCTTATATGACGGAATCCACGAGCGGCTTATGTTGTCATGCTCGAGCGAAGACGAAGGGTGAAGCAGTTCGACTACGCTCACTATAAACTGTGACGAAGGGCGAACTCCTATGTTTTAAATTCATCCTTCGATAAACTCCGAGCCCATCTTGAGTACGATGAAGGAATGAGCGGACGGTGCAACCGCTGGGAAAAAGAAATAAAAAAACCCGTTCATTCTGAGCACAGTCGAAGAATGAATACCTCTTCTTCTCTCACGGAGTTCTTTTCTTCGCAGTGTCTATACTGAGCACATTCGTTTATAGTAGAGACGCATTGCAATGCCTCTCTACCTCTGTTATTTATTACACTAGTTATGCTGAATAAAGGAGAAGGGAACCTATGGGAAATACGGGGCTGATCCTCGACGCCGAGAGCATTTCCGACATGGCCCATTTGGCTAGGGAGGCCGAGGACGCTGGCTTTGACTCCGTCTGGGCAACGGAGCTTTACCGGACGTCCTTTCAGCAGCTTTCCTCAATAGTACCCGCCACTAACGAGATAAAGTTAGGAACAGCTGTAGCCCTTGCGTTCGTTAGGAGCCCGCTGATTACCACCCTTACCGCTCTTGACTTGGATGAGACTTCAAATGGCAGGTTAATCCTGGGGCTCGGAACCGGGGCGAAGCGCACAAATGAGATGTGGCATGGGATAACACACGTAAAGCCGGTGTCCCGAATAAAGGAATGTATCGAAGTAATACGCCTCCTCATGAAAGGTTCTCATCTGGAACAACCGATTTCGTATTCCGGGGATTACTACAACATCAATACCAGGGGCTACCATCGTCCTTTCAAACCCTGGCGAACCGATATCCCCATCTACCTTGCCGGCGTGGGTAAATACATGGTGAAGGCCGCCGGGCAGGTGGCCGACGGGTATTTGGGGCATGTTGTCTGTTCCCTCCGGTATATTAAAGATGTCGTAAGCAAAAGCATAAAAACCGGGCTTGAGAATTCGGGAAGGAAGCGGGAGCACTTTAAGACGGCATCGATTATTACCTGCGCCGTCTCAAACAACCTCAAGGAAGCAAGAGAAGCGGCTAAGGCTACGATAGCCTTCTATGCCACGGTTCGCACGTACGAACCCCCTTTCAAAATGCATGGATTCGAGAAAGAGGCCGGAAAAATCAGGGAGGCATTTTTCAACAGGGATGTTAAATCCATGATTGAGAACGTGACCGACGATATGGTGGATAGCTTTGCAGTGGTAGGAGACGCCGATGAATGCAGGAAGAAAATAGAGGAGTATAGAGAATTCATCGACCTTCCTATACTAAGCGCGCCCCATTACTTTTTGCATTTTGAAGAAGTAAAGGAATACCAAAAAGCTATACTGGAGACCTTTGGAAAATAAGTTAAACATAACATCCCGAAAGTAATCTTTATTACGGTATGGACGTATTGAAGTACCTCTCTGAATGGGAGTTAAGTTGCTAAAATTTCCTACAGGTAGGGAACGCACATGTGCGTTCCCCACAACTCGTTTGCCTCCCTCGGTTAATGTCTGGGTAGCGGATATCAGCTAGCTCGGTAACAAAATTCCATAGCTAATTTAAACACTGTGAAAATACCATGAATTGGGAACGTCTGGTCTCCGCACAGGCATTGAAGCCTCTGTCGAAGAGGTTTTTTATCGTTGGCGTGAAAGACTCGGTGCTTCAGAGCCTGTCAATTCACCCTGGGGAAAGTTGGTGAGTATTCTTTACCTTTTGGACCTTTAGGTAAGATATTAGAAGGTAGCCTGGTGCAGGGTAAACTCGAAAGCTTATTTAGATACCGGCATCAAGTGATCGAAGATGATATCTAAACAATAAAGTTTACGGAGGTTCCCAAATGCGAATCCTGGTTACCGGGTCTACCGGACTGGTCGGGTCGGCTTTAGTTCCTTTTCTTACTAAGAGCGGACACGGCGTAACCCGTCTGACCCGTTCCAAGAATTTTTCTGGGGGTAAAATCGGAGAGTCGGTTGCCTATTGGAATCCTAATGCGAAGAATATAGATTCGGCTGCTCTCGAGGGACATGAGGCCGTGGTGCATCTGGCCGGAGAAAACGTCGCCGGAATATGGACCCAGGAGAAAAAAAAGAGGATTCGTAAAAGCCGGGTCGAAGGGACTAGGCTTCTCTCCCGGTCCTTGGCTGAACTCGGAAAACCGCCTAGGGTTTTAGTCTGCGCATCTGCCGTAGGCTATTACGGAAACCGTGGCGACGAAATTCTCACCGAGGAAAGCGAATCGGGCGAGGGCTTCCTGGCGGAGGTGTGCCGGGAGTGGGAGTTGGCCTGTGAGCCCGCTCTGGAAAAGGGCATTCGGGTGGTCAATCTTAGAATCGGCCTGGTGCTAAGCCCGGAAGGCGGGGCTTTGAAGACTATGCTCACTCCATTCCGTTTGGGAGTAGGAGGAACGATCGGAAGTGGAAACCAATATATAAGCTGGATTAGCATAGACGACATGGTCGGTGTTATTCATCATGCCATCAGCAAGGAAAATCTTAAGGGACCGGTGAACTCGGTGGCGCCTAACCCGGTTACGAACCGGGAGTTTACCAAGACGCTGGCGCGGGTGCTGAGACGTCCGAGCTTTCTTTCCGTACCGGAGTTTGCTCTTCGTATCCTGACCGGAGAAATGGCTGAAGAAATGCTTCTTGCCAGCACGCGCGCCTTACCCAAGAAATTACTGGACACCGGTTATAAATTTCGATACCCAGAGCTTGAGGGGGCATTAAGGTACCTGCTGGGGAGGACGGAAAATAAACTGTAGATTATCCTAATCCATAAAGCCATTTTTAACGATTTGGTTCAGGCTATTGCCAGAGATGCTCAGAAGTTCCAAGATAACCAATTGGTGGAAGAAAAATCCATTCTAGGAATTTGAGAAGGAGGCTCGGAACAACACATGGACACACCCAAGGCAGATTTTAACAAAGAATTTAAGCTCCGGGAGCTTAGGGAAAGCGACCTTGATTCAAATCCTTTCAGGCAATTTCAAAAGTGGTTTGAAGAAGCACTGAAAGCGGACCCGGTTTATGCAAACGCGATGACCCTTGCTACCGCTAACCGGGGCGGAAAGCCGTCGGCTCGGATGATGCTTCTCAAGGGCTTTGATGAGGGCGGTTTTGTTTTTTATACCAATGCGGAGAGCAATAAGGGGGAGGACCTCGGTCAAAACCCCAGGGCGGCCCTGGTATTCTGGTGGTCTCAACTGGAGCGGCAGGTGCGGATCGAGGGAAGGGTGGAGAAGGTGTCGGATGAGGAGGCTGATTCATATTTCAAGACCAGACCCAAGGGGAGCCAGCTAGGGGCCTGGGCGTCTCAGCAAAGTCGGGTAATAAGAAGTCGGAAAGTTCTGGACAATCGTATGGAAGAGCTCGAGGCGAAATATAGCGATGTGGATGTTCCCAGGCCGCCATACTGGTTAGGATATAGACTGGCGCCGGAATCAATAGAGTTCTGGCAGGGCCGCCCAAATAGGCTCCATGACCGCTTACGCTATAGGTTGGTTAAAGACGGAAGCTGGATTATAGAAAGGCTTGCCCCTTAAAAAGACAGTGATTAGTTTTTGGTGATTAGTTTTTAGGGTTTAGGGAAAACACTTGATAAACGGTTGTAGGGAAAGCATATCCTTCCCGGATTAAATCGGGGACCAGCTCGGACAGGCTGCGTTCCTAATTATTTTCTTCAGTAATTGTTTCTTTTTCGTTTTACGGGGTCTCGCAAGTGGGTAACCTTTCCTTAAGCCCTGCCAGTTTTTCCGGGGTGAGGTCACTTTTAAGCCTCCATCCGGGGACAGCAAATTCATCTTTTTGTTTTATGAGGAGCCACTCCCTTTCCTTTCCCTTAAACCGGACCAAGGTGAAGGTTCCTTCCAGCTTTTTGCCCCTGAGGAAGAAAACGATTTTATCCTTCTTTCTCTCGATGAGGTCATAGGTTCCATAATCCCAAACAACCACCGGGCCTGCTCCATACCTTCCCTTTGGTATTATCCCCTCAAAATCGATGTAGCCCACCGGATGGTCGTTTACCAGTACCGCCAGACGCTTATCGGCAGGGTCCATGGAAGGGCCCTTGGGAATTGCCCAGGAGCGAAGAACCCCGTCCATTTCCAGACGGAAGTCGTAATGAAGGTGTGTAGCATCGTGCTCATGTACAACAAATCGTAAGCTCATGGTCGTTCTATAAATTTAAAGTTTGTGTATTTAAGTGTCATTATTATACCGTCGGAGCATAATTGCTTCGACATGATCAGACCGTTCTCTTTATGCATCCGTTCATCCTGAGCAAAGTCGAAGGATGAATCAATTAGAGGATGAAATTGGAGCGCCCGGATTTGAATGGTTGCTACAACCCCCACCCACCGCTCAGGTGAATGTTTGCACCGTTAATATAACTCGCCTCCTCCGAAAGGAGAAACCGTGCCGCTTCCACCGCATCTTTCAGATTCCCCACGTATCCTGCCGGAATCATCTTTACCATTTTAGAAAGCTCTTCTTCCGGCGCGCTTCCTGAATTGATAAAACCGGGGGAGATTGCGTTTACAGTGATTCCAAAAGGCGCCAGCGTGCGGGCCAAGGACCTGGTTAAAATTAGTATTCCCGCTTTAGCAATATAATGGGCAGTAATGTCGGATTGGGCGGAGAGCTTGTCTGCATTGGCCATACTGAAATTTATAATCCTTCCCCACCTGCGCTCTTTCATTCCCGGTGCTACCGCCCTGCTCAGATAGAAAACCGGATGGAGGTTGTTATCGAACATGGAATGCCAGCCTTCGATCGTCTCATCGAGGATGTTCACCCGGTGATAAGGCCCGGCGCAGTTAATTAGTGCATCAATGCGTCCCCACTCTTTCTCTACATGCTTGACGAGGTCACCCGCAGCCCTTGAATCGGATACATCGCACTTTGCTCGGAGTCCACGGGTACCTTTTTTCTGGATAGCTTCTACAGTTTCTTTTGCCTCTTTTTCACTTGTTCGGTAGCAGATAGCTATGGACCAACCCCTGTCCGCCAAATCTAATGCTATCGCCCGCCCAATCCCCTTGGCTCCACCGGTTACTAATGCCACTCTTTCAGCCATTGAATACCTCCTTGATGGGCTTAGGTCATAGGAGAGTCATTCCCGCGGAAGCAGGAATCCATCCAATTCCCTTACCGAATAAGGAAAACTAACTTTTCTGCAAATTGCCGATCTTTTCTCCAATTCCATAACAAATAATGCCGTGATAAAATCGGTTGGGCAAGGTGTGAAGAATGATAATTAAGGAGATAGAGTAAAGTCATACTAAAAGCCTTGGATCCTAAAAACTGTTTCGTTTCAAAAAAAGCGGTTTTACGAAACACATCTAACTCATTGATGTTACGTAATATTTAAAATAAACTACTATTATGCGAAACAATTTCATAGGAGAGAGGAAAGAGCTTTTAACCGAGCTGGGCGGGCTTCCTGAGCCTGAGATAATAAACGAGGAATGGCTATACATCCTTAAGGAGGAAACGCGAAACTCGATTATGATAGAGGGTGTTTTCATATCTGAGGACGAACTTGAAGAGGTATTAGCCAAAGGTGTGCCACTCAAGAAAAACCAAAGGGAGGCTCTTAATTATTTTCGGGCGGCAAAATACTTTTATGGTATGGCTTATGAAAACTTCAAAACGGGAGAATTTCTTTTCAGTTTATCTATGTTTAAACAGATAAAAAAGATGATTTTTGAAGGCATCAATAATTCAGGGGATTACAGGAAGGGAGACGTCCGGGTAGCAGGAGCAAAGATAAATCCACCGGTTTCCTATGATATCGAGAGGTGGTTGAGGTTATATAAAGAATATGTTGAAGAAAACATATATACTGCCGATTTTATAAAATTAATTGCTACCCAGCACATTTTGTTTGAAACGATTCACCCCTTTGAGGATGGAAACGGAAGGACTGGAAGGATCATACTTAACTACCTTTTTGTATCAAGGGGTTATCCTCCGATTATTTTAAAAGGAGACGATGTTAATAGAAAAGTTTATTCCAAAGCCCTGGAGGAGGGAGATAGAGTACTGCAAAAGGTCACACGGGGAGGCTTTGATAAGAACAAAATTTTGAAGTCATTAGGATCAATGAAGACCAAATTAATGGAGCGGATTATAAATGAAGCTTTAAAGGTCAGTCTCGACCGAATCTTCATAAATGTGATGGAGGCAAAAAGGAGTATTCAACTCAAGCCGGCAAAAGAAGTGGCGGAAATACTCGGCTATTCGCCCGACAGTATGAGAACCCTTATAAACAGGGGAAAATTCATTGCCATAAAGAAGGGCAAGGAATGGTTCACGCATGAAAGGCTGGGCTTGGGGAAGACGAAGCGAAGGAGTCCAGGAAGTAAAACCTAGGCTTTGCTTCCATTAAAATAATGCCGTGATAAAATCAGTTGGGCAAGGTTAGGATTGATTAACTCGTGTACAATGCCCGAATACTGCCCGCTTTGAACATGTGGGACAAGTTTTATCGGCTATCCACTTCTCCTTGTCATACCCGAACGTTCCAAATTAATAAGTTTGGGGATAGGATTAAGTGTGCATCCATTGTAGAGACGCAAGATTTTGCGCCTCTACATAAGACAGCTTCCAGCTAGAGCTTATGCCCGAAGGTATTAATGAGGTAACTTGGGGAATGATGGTATTTATTTTCTCGATAACACCGCCGCTCTTGAATGTGATGTTTACAGTAAAAAGTTTCTCAGAATTTACTTTCGTCCTTAGCCTGCTCAAACTGCTTCCACATCCAGCTTACATACTTCCTGGTGATGTCGCCGGTAATACACAAGGCATTTGAGGCAACTTCGAGGTAATTCTTGAAATTCTCGGATTGGATTAATCTCTCCGCTTCACCCCGATCGATACTTACTTTCCGTGGCTCCATCATCTCGTCGGGGAAGAGATTGATAGATACGGTGAATGTATCTCCGGACATTTTATTAGAGAGCTTTGCTACATTTTTGGCAAAGCCTTCTATGCTCCCTTCTATCTTCAAGGAGTTGCATTCAAGAAGCGAGTTTAAAAGTGTGGGCGGAAGTTCTCCGTTCAATTCTTTTGTCAACAAGAATGAAGTAAACCTCTCAAAGCCTATATGGTAGTTTTTGGTGACCCTGGTGGTGCCTTTGACCGGGGAGGACAAGACTATGAATTTATAATAGGTCTGCCGGGTGTGGTAGGGCTGGCCCAAGTCCTGGAGGTAATGGAGGGCCCAGGCGGCATATCTCCATCCCCAGTATTGATTACCCTCCCTGAATGCGCGGATAGCCAGTTTAGTATAATGCTCTGCTCTCTCCGGCGCTTTGCCCATCGGGATTAAAAACAAAGGGAAATGGATTGAGAGAGCGGGATAATACATATGTCTCATACCCTGCGAGCCGCCCATAAACCCGGAAACGAAGCCCGTATCTACATTCCTGTCCATTCCCCATTCCGGCTCCGAGGAATAAATAGCCAGTAGATTAAATATTGGAAGAAACTCATTTGGGACCTCTACACCCGCCGGTCTTTTTTCATCGAGGTCATTATCCAGTAATTCACCCGGTGATAACAACTTATGCCCATAAAGAAGGTCGTAGTTCTTATTAATGGAGTTATCCTCAAACGGAGGATAGGACTCCCTGTGTTTAGCGGAAGAAAGATTTCCTTTAATGCCGGAGAGGGATATGTCGGTAATCAACGAGTGGGTCGACCATGGATAGGCATTTCCCGGTAAAAGCAGGGGGAAGATGAGAAAAGGGATTTTCGTTATGGTATCGCTCCAGTTCATGCCGATACCGATTTCACCTCTTTTAATATTTCATCCAGCAGTGAATCCCTATTGCTCAACGTCATATCAAAAAGCTTTACATCGCTTCTCTTCTTAATCTTCTCGATAATACCACCGCCCCTGAGCGCAATGGTGGCAATGACTAATTTGTCAGAATCTAGGACCTGTTCTACCAGTTTTCTGAATTTAGCTGATAGACACTCCATCTTTCCTATTTCATCAATTACGATGAGACCGGTCGAGAGGTTGAAGAATTGTAATGAATCTAGAAAACTTTCGAAGCCTTTGATATCAACCTTATATTTACCCACCTGATAAGGGCTCTTTATAGCTATGTGGGATAAAAGGCCTTTTCTGCCGTCAAGGCTGATGAGCCCGAATCCCTTTCTCACACCTTGCTCTCTTATTTCCTCGGTATAAAAACCCACAGGATTGAGATCCTTCAGCTCGCTTGAGAGTTTTTTCATAAGCGTCGTTTTCCCGATGCCGGGCAACCCGGTTATTAGGATGTTCTTCTTTGTTGAGTACATTTTAATTTAATAAAATCCATCGTGCTTGCTACACAGTTACCACATTATTATCCCCCCTGGGGGAGGATACAAGGTGATAGAAAGTGTTTTCACCCTCTCCTTAATCCCCTCCCATCAAGGGAGGGGAAATTTTGGGATACCCTGCTGCGAGCAGCTTCGTCGCAAGGCCATAACGTGGAGTTTTCTACGGACTGCTTGATTACTATACATTTTAAGGGTTCGGTGAAATAGTAAAAGAACCCAATACTTTAAGGTTTCATCTCCTGCTGTTGGCAAAGACTTGAATTTTACGTTGACAATAGTCTTTTATTTATGAATGATAACATAAACGGAATCGGTAAATTGATTCCCAAGCTTCAACCGCAATTCAAAAATCCTGAGCAGAGGAGGAATAGGTGATTGAGCACAAATCTCTAAGAAGGTTCCTTCTCATAGTTGTATCTCTAGGCTTGGCTTTTTTCATCTCTTACTACATTGCTGGAAAGGATAAAGCATATAATGTGAGCGATAATGCATCGCTTGATTTTGGTGGAATCAAGCGAACCTATCGCATCCACGTTCCCACCTCTTATGACCGGACTAAACCAGTTCCTCTACTGCTTGTCTTTCATGGCCTCGGAGGAAGCGGCAGGGAGATGGAAGTGGCAACAGGCTTTAACGAATTATCGGACCGGAGGGGATTCCTGGTCGTCTATCCGGACGGCTACGAGGCGAGCTGGGCTGACGGCAGCGGAGCGACTCCGGCAGGTAGGGCGGGGGTCGATGATGTGGGTTTCGTCTCCGCACTCATTGATAAACTCGGCAATGAGTTCAGAATAGATTCCGGTCGAGTATATGCAACCGGATACTCCAACGGGGGCATGTTCGTACAACGTCTAGCCTGTGAGCTATCTCAGAAAATAACCGCTGTTGCATCCGTAGCCGGGACCATGGCAGAGAAGCTATCTACAAGTTGCAATCCAGGTAGGGCGGTTTCGGTGATGCACGTACACGGCACTGAGGATTCTATTGTACCGTGGCAAGGCGGAGAGGTGAGGGGTGTAGGCATATCCGGGTGGAGAATCCTTTCCATTCCGACCACAGTGAGCAAGTGGAGTGACATAAATGGTTGCCCTAAATCTTCCGAGGAAGACTATATAGCCAGTAATAATAGAGCTGTGAAGAGGAAGACGTACAGTGGTTGCAGAGATAGCACAGAGGTAGTGCTCTACGGGATTATTGGTGGCGGACATAACTGGCCTCGTCTCATGAAGCGAACGAAGTTAACGGAGTCTCATTCTAGTGAGGCTGGCACCGAAATTTATGCGGAAGAATTGATTTGGAATTTTTTTGAGAAGTACTCTAAGAAGTAATTGTTCTCGCTAACTCGATTTTATTAACAATATCTTGAGCGGATGTACGTCCGCTCATGCCTTCCCCGGTTTGATCGGGGATCCACTCCGGACAGGCTCTGAGTCTAATCGAAGGATGAATTTAAAACGTAAGGTGTTTGCCCTTCCGCCGGTTTAACCGGGGACCAAGCTCAGGGTGAACGGCTTTTTATTACCTCGGATCCCCGTGAAGCAATCTTTTATTTTGGACGGGTTTGAAATTGATTAGAAACTATATTTTGTTATATAATAGGGCCTATACATACATCTGGTTCACATGAGCCAGCGAGGAGGAAAAAATGCCTAAAGTTAAAGCAAATGGTATAAATATGAATTATGAGAAGCAAGGAACTGGGGAGCCTCTTATTCTTATACCTTTTTTGAGCGCCGACAATGCCTGTTACGCCTTTCAAATCCCGGAGTATTCTAAGCACGTTACCTGTATCTCTATAGATTTAAGAGGAGGTGGCGAAAGCGATAAGCCGGAAGGTATCTACTCTACCGAGCTATTCGCTGATGATGTTGCTGGATTAATGCAGGCACTGGGAATAGAAAAAGCCCATGTAGCGGGAGTCTCGTTGGGTGCCGCGGTGGGTATGTGGCTTGCGGCAAAGTATCCGGACAAGGTTAAGTCGTTATCATTACACAGTTCATGGCAAAAGACCGACCCTTATCTAAAAGTCGTTGTAGAAGGTTGGCAGTTAATAGCAAAAGCTCTGGGGAGTGTTCCAGAAATGGTTATTAAGGGCATTTTCCCCTGGTGCTTTACCCCAGAACTTTACGCCGCAAAACCCGATTATATCAAGGCGCTTTCTGATTTTGTAAGAGGAAGACCAGTGCAGCCCCTGGATGCATTTATGAGACAGTCTGATGCGGTAATAGCTCACGACTGTGAATCTCATCTAGGAAAGATAAAAGCGCCTACTTTTATAACCTTTGGTGAGTTTGATATGGTATGCTCAACGCGCTTTGCCGGTGCGATGAAGAATAACATAAAGAATTCTGAATTGTTGGTTTATAAGAATTGCTCTCACGCCGGGCTGTACGAGAAGACCGAGGAATTTAACCAGACTACGTTAGACTTCTTAAAGCGGCACATCGGATAGGAAGTCAAGTAGTATGTCTTAAAGCAATATATAAAGCTAAAGATTCTCTATCTTCTGGCAGTCTTAGAATTCCGTCTTAATGATTTTTAATGATCGGTTCTAATATACGGTTGTTTACCCTCTTGTCATTCCCGCAGAACTTGTCCTCGACCATGATCCGGGAGCGTGAATCCAGTTTTTCAAAAGATGGATGCCCGATTAATCCTGTCCCCGCATGTTATCCGATTAATACTTTCGGATACAAGCTTTAGCGGGGAACATTCGGGCATGACAGAGAGGAGTAGATCCCCGATTGATCCCCTGATTAAACCGGGGGACGGGGATGACATAAGAGTTGTATACTTGGTAAGGCTTGTTTCCTGCATATAGTCTTTATCATCAGCGGTAATCCCCCTAGCCGTTTTTCTTTGAATTTCCCTATATATTAAGTACCCTCAAGCAGTACCACTGAGAATGATAATAATGCACTAATACGGTAATGGACAATGAATAAGCGCACGATTTTCTGGTTTAAAAGGGACCTAAGGGTAGAGGACAATACCGGGCTCTATCATGCGGTCAAGGAAAGTAAAGAGGTTATTCCCCTATTCATACTGGACCCACAAATACTAAAAAAACTGAACCCGGACAACCATAGACTGGGTTTCCTGATGGAAGCCCTCCAAAATCTGGAAAATGAGCTTAAGGCCGCTGGTTCCTATCTGATGGTTGTCGAGGGTGATCCAGAGAAAATATTCCCGGATTTATTCGAGAGAAAGAAAGCGGATGCTCTTTATCTCAACAAGGCCTACGGTTTTGACGGGGCGGAAAGGGATAAGGTGGTCAGAATGTTGTGCTTGAAGAACGGGGTGGAATTTAAGGAATACGAGGACACGTTCTTAGTGCCGCCGGATAGGGTAGCAGAGAGAAAGGTGTTTACACCCTTCTACAAGCTCTGGTCCGGGGTTGATAAGAGGGGTGATTTGCTCAAGATTACAAAGATCAATTCACCCGTTCTGGAAATAGATTCGTTAGAAAGAATAAAACGGGATTACCGATTTCCCACTAACAAACACTGGCAAATGGACTTTCCACAAAAAAGGCTTAGGGAGTTTGATTTCCGCCGATACGACCAGACCAGGAATTTCCCCTACATCGACGGAACATCGAGACTCTCACCGTATATAAGGTTTGGCGTTGTATCTATAAGGAAAATCTATAGCACCGCCTCATCCTTGGCCGACGGCGCAAACACCTTTATCTCGGAACTGGCCTGGAGAGAATTCTGGTACCACATAATGCATCACTTTCCGGAGACCAGGGATCTGGAATTCCAGGAGAAGAGAAGAGGTATTAAGTGGATGAATAACGAGAAATGGTATGAAGCCTGGAAGGAGGGCAGGACCGGGTATCCCATAGTCGATGCCGGAATGAGACAGCTCAAGGAAGAGGGTTGGATTCATAACCGGGTGAGGATGATAGTGGCCTCATTCTTGACCAAGGATTTATTGATAGACTGGAGATGGGGCGATAACCATTTTTTCCACTATCTTGTGGACTACGATGAAAACGTGGACATAGGGAACTGGCAGTGGGCGGCCTCGGTAGGAGCGGACCCAAAACCGCTCAGGATATTCAACCCTATTTTACAATCTCAGAAATTCGACCCGGAATGCAAATACATAAAAAAGTATGTCCCTGAGCTTAATAAGGTGGCTCCGGAAATG
Organism: Thermodesulfobacteriota bacterium; assembly: GCA_035559815.1. NCBI lineage: Bacteria > Pseudomonadati > Thermodesulfobacteriota > Thermodesulfobacteriota bacterium. The sequence continues at coordinate 22,415 of DATMAT010000078.1, read as the reverse complement.
ATACACGACCCGCTGAACTACGACTTGCCCTATTATGAACCGATAGTCAATCATTACGACATGAGCGGGCTGGCGAAGGAGGCATACAAGAAATGGTCATTACCGTGAGGCTTGTCCTTGCGTATGCGGGGAACGGGAATGCAGTTTTTCAAAAGATGGATTCCCGATTTAAAGATTTCGGGAATGACAGGAGGCGATGGATCCCCGATTAATCTTGTTTCCGCATATTATCCGATTAATACTTTCGGATACAAGCTTTAGCCGGGAACACTCGGGGATGACAATCAAAGAGAGTTCCCAATCAATCCCCCGGTTTAGCCGGAGGACTGGGATGACAGGTTGGGGTGTCATTCCCGCGGAAGCGGGAATCCAGTTTTTAAAAAGAAGGATGCTCGATTAATTCTATCTCCGCATGTTATCCGATTAATACTTTCTCTAGCGAGAAAAAATCGGGCATAGAAACTACCGTCGCTTAGCGCCAGCGGTTATTTCCTAGCCCTTCTTTATCCCAACGTAGATAATCACTGTTCCCATGGTAAGCTCGATTGTTTTCTTTACATCGAATCCACACTCTTCCATTAGCTGGATGAAGGATTCTCTTTGCGGGAATATGGAGATGGAATCACCCAGATATTTATATTCCTTTTTTGTCCCAAAGAGCGCCCCGACCAGGGGCATGAGATTCTTTAGATAGAACATGTATGCCGGGCTAAAGATTTTATTCCTGGGCACAGCGAATTCTAGAATGGCGATTTTTGCCCCCGGTTTAAGGATCCGGTTCATCTCCATGAGTGATTTCTTGGGGTCAACCGTATTTCTAATCCCAAAGGCGATGGTTACGGCATCGAAGGTGTTATCCTTGAATGCCAGGTTTTCCGCCGTCCCCGGCAGGAGGATCGCTCTCTTGTCTATCCCATGTGTGCGGAGCTTTTTCCTCCCGATCTCCAGCATCTCTAAACTAGGGTCTACCCCGACCGCGTAGCTGTTTTTTAGTTGATTTAAAACTTCAACGGCCACTTCCGCAGTTCCGGTAGCGATGTCCAGCACCAGGCCGGCGTTTCCTATTTCCTGCACCAGTCTTTTTCTCCACAGCCTATCTATCCCCATGCTGAATAGGGTGTTCAGCATGTCGTAGTTTTTCGCAACCGTGTTAAAAAGGGTTTTGGTTTCGGGCATGTCTTACAATTTTGCCATTGGCGGAAACGAAAGGATACGGGTTACTTAAGAGTATTCCGTGTAAAATTGGCATTGATATAAGATGCAGGTAAAAGATTTCATGAATTTTCTTTTTTAAGATCATGCATCATGAATCTTGCATCTGCTTATTTTTATTCGCCTTAATTTGCACTACATTTCTCGTCGAAGAATCTTTTCCTGGCTATACTACCGCCTTAGCGCCTCCATGATCCGCTTCATTTGGTTTGATTTGTTGAGTACGTAAAAGTGGAGTCCAGGAACGCCCCTAGCGAGCAGCTCCCGAGCCTGTCTTATGCATTGTCTCACCCCTACATCACTGGCCTTTTCATCGTCATCAAGGGCGGTGTCCAGCTCTTCCTGAAGTTCTGGAGGTATGGTGGAGCCGCACATAGAGGTAATCCTTTTGATCTGTCTCGATGATTGAATAGGCATCAGCCCCGGGACTACCGGTAGATTTATACCGGCGGACCTGACTTTGTCTACATAGTTAAAAAAATAGGAGTTATCAAAGAAGAGCTGCGTAATGATGAGGTCGGCTCCGGCTTCTACCTTGCGTTTCAGGTTGGCAATGTCTGATTCCATGCTTGGCGCTTCGATGTGCTTCTCGGGATAACCGGCTACAGCAATTCCTGACGGCTCTTGACCTTTCCTTTTTTCAAAGCGTCTTATGTGCTCTACTAACTGATATGCGTGGGAGTAACCGTCTGGAGGTGGAACATAGTTTTTTTCACCGATAGGTGGGTCACCGCGTAGAGCCACTATATTTCGGATTCCGGCGGTAAAAATCTGCTCAAGAATTTCATCCAGCCCCGTGCGGGAAGCCCCCACGCAGGTCAGGTGGCATGCTGTTTCCATGTTGTAGCCGTTTTTTATGAGCGATGCGATTTGAAGCGTCATTTTCTGTGTAGACCCCATGGCTCCATACGTTACGGTTATATAATCGGGGCCCAGGTCAATAAGCTCCGGAATGACCCGAAGCAACGCCTTCATTCCCTGGTCGGTTTTTGGCGGAAAGAGTTCAAAAGATATAATCGGTTTTGTGCTGTCTTTAAAATACTCCGGAAATCGCATGCTTCTTCGATCAAAATTTATTCAATTAATAAACCGCCAAATCAGATTACTTAATACATTGGTTTCATGCAAGGATAACAATCATTTGAACCTTTGATTAGCTTTAGGTAAGTTTTAGCAGACCGGATTTGAATCTGAGTTATTCTTTAAGGCTCTTTTTCGATAAAACTTCTTAATAGAGAATATAGGGAAAGAATAAACCAAGTTAGGAGTGTGCTATGAGTGAGAGCTGCATCAGAAAGACATTATCTACATTTCCCTATGGTAACATCCAGGAGTGTAGCTGTGGGGGATATTATGTCACCTTCGGGTATGTCACCCTGCGTTTGAGTTATGCCGAGCTAAAGTCTTATGCCGAGACGCTCAATAAGGTGGTCGAATCCATAGAAGGGAATCCGGATGACACCTATCCACGAGCCATGGCCAATAACCGGATTTTGGGAAAGAACACCACTTAAGGGATTCATTTTTTAGCTTTTATAACTGCGGAACGTTGAGTGGTACTTCCCCCGGTGATTTTAAACCCAATTTAATCCGTGTAACCCACTATATCCACTATATAAATCATAGGAATTTAAACAAATAAGTACTTTAGGTTGAGCATTCACTTAAAATATGCGCCTTTTTATTAAAGTCTATTGACAGGTGGAATCAGTGTGGTAAATTGTTGTATAATGAAATTGATTTTCAATATTAATATATTTAGTATATTACTGCTTGAGGGCTTTAAGGTCAATAGAAACTACACCGAACCTCGCTTTCAAGGGGGAATCCGATGAGCAGGATTCACTCCGATAGGGAGGAGGGGTTAGTTCTTTCAAGGTCGGCAATTGGTAGCGTCTGTAAATGTGCCTGCTGTAGTTATTACCACCTGTCTTTGGGGAATATAACCCTGAGGCTGGATCACCGGGATTTACTCGACCTAGCCGAGATGCTTATCGAGGCCCTTGAACGTAGCGCCATATCCGACTTAAACGGGAGAGAGTTGAACGGCAATGACGCATAAACTGAAATTATTAACACATAACAGGCTGGGAATGGTTCATAGATGCCAGTGCTGTTCTCAGTTCCATATAACTACTGGATCTATTTCCGTTCGCCTGAACAGAAAGGAGCTGGCTGGCCTGGTTGACCTGATAAGTATGGCACTCAAGCGGGAGGCCTTAATTCGATTACAACATCAAAATAATTGGCAAATTAACTGAAACCTTCGGGGAGCACGGGTAGGAAATAGTGCTTATCTCTCTACTTTGCCACTACCCTGCTTCCCGGTTTTTATTTCTCCCCCCGCTGCTTTAGAAGTTACCCAGCCCATATCCTTTTAGGGCGCACAATACACAATAGGAGTATTGACAAACCTCCTCTATTTTTGACATAATAAAAAACGGATGCACCTAGTCCAGTGTAAGCTGATTCCTAGAAGATTGCTTATTATTTTTTAATACCCACAAAAGGAGGAGTAAGATGAAACGGCAAGGTAGAGTATTGTCTTTTTTCCTGGTTTTAGCCTTGGTTAGCAGTTGGGGTTTCTCGCCGACAGTCGCCGAGGATAAGCAAGAAGAATCCCTTTACAAAAGACTAGGCGGCTACGACGCTATTGCCCTGGTCGTGGAAGATTTTTTTGGAAGAATGGTGCCGAATGAGCAGTTGGGAAAATATTTTATAGGACTTAGCACCGATTCTAAGAGGAAAGCCATGCAGCTCACCGTAGATTTTGTCTGCTCTGCTACCGGCGGACCCTGTCTATACACCGGGCGCGATATGAAAACCTCGCATACCGGGCTTGGTATAACCGAGAGCGACTGGGATCTGTCCGTAAAGCTTCTCACTGAAACTCTCGATAAATTCAAGGTGCCGGATAAGGAAAAGGGAGAGCTGCTCAATTTGGTAGGGAGCTTAAAAGGGCAAATAGTGGAACAGTAAACTTTGGCCTCCCGGGCCTAGGTTGCTATTAACCACTCGGAAAAGGTTGGCAACGAACATCATTTATCTTTAGTTTGAGTACCCTGGGACAAAATCCATCCTCCCCCCTTGAGGGGGGGTGTAGTATTTGATGCGCAGTGGGATCTGAGTTGGTTATTGGGAGGGAGGGTCCCAAGGAACCACATGCATCAAACGGAAATATAAGGTTATAAGGGTGGGGCGATGAAATTATCTTATCCTTGATAACTTAATACTTTATTAGTTGCCTTGATTGCTAGATAAGTCATTCTCGTCTGTTCAAACCGGGTTCTGCTCAATTATTCGGGAAAAAGTTTGTGAGCAGCAGGTCAATATTCTCCGGAATCATCTTTCCGCTCTATTAACTCAATTCTGTAGGAGTCCGGGTCTTCCACGAAGGCAATAACGGTCTGTCCATGCTTCATCGGACCCGGCGCCCTGACGATTTTTCCGCCGAGCGCTTCAATCTTTTTACAGGTTTCATAAATGTCCGTCACCCCAAACGCCATATGACCGTAACCGTTTCCCAGGTCGTACTTATCTGTATCCCAGTTGTAGGTCAGTTCTAAGAATGGCTCGGTATCCCCGCCGTAGCCCAAGAAAGCCAGAGTGAACTTTCCTCCTGGATAATCTTGCTTTCTATGAAGCTTGAGTCCCAGAACCTCGGTATAGAATCGTATGGATTTTTCCAGGTCGCCCACCCGAATCATAGTATGCAGGTACTTCATGGGAACCTCCAATTCTATTTGTTTCAGGCAAGCTATCACAGTGCTGGAATGATGTCAACCGACTTGTGTATCCTTAAAATTGACTAGAGAATTCCTAATATATGTGTCATGACGACAATGATTAATCCTGTGTACTTCAATTGGACGCAAAGTGGAGTCTGACCTGCAATCCATTATGACATATCATTCCGAACCCTTCGGCTCCTCAGGGTAAACTATATGAGGAATCTTATTCGGTCCCAGAGATTTTCTCCTATTTTCATGTTATCGTTCCCAAGTATTACCCGATTAATATCTTCGGGTACGCGCTTAAGTGGGAATCTGCCGATTTGTCATTCCCGCGCAAGCGGGAATCCATTGTTTTAAGTATGGATCCCCGATTAATCCTGTCCCCAAGTGTTTTTATTGGGGAACATTCGGGGATGACAACCAGGGTGGATCACCCGATAAAGCTCGTGCCCGCTCTCTTTTGGCGGGTAACATTCAGGGATGACATGGGGAGAGGATTTAAAACCGGGGTACCTAAGCTCAGAATGAACGGTTTTTTCTAACACTTTAACAGCGGATGCGAATCCGACCATCCTGAGCGACATCGAAGGATGGTGTTCCTTGAGGTGTTCGTCCTTCCCCCGGTTAAACCGGGGGACCAGCTCAGGACGAACGGGGCTATCGGCTTATCCGAGCATGTCTAAGCAGGGGGAAAGACAAGGGGTTGCTCATTTTCATTTACCCTCATCCTAACCCCCATCAAGGGCAAAGGAATTTACGCCAAAAATTTTCCTTCCCCCCTTGCCGGAGAGGATTAAAGGTTGTCAGGACGGGAACCCGAATTTTGAAAAAAAAGATGTTTTTATCTATCCAAAGTACTTGTTTTACGAGTGTGAACAGTTGGTTTCTAATTATTTTGGACAGCAATCATTTAACCCAGAATTTCTGTTCAACAGGGTTTATCGATGTGTTACCCTTTAGAGACAAAAATAACCTGCCAAGGAGGAATGAAAAATGGCTGATGATAAGAGATGGTTTGAAAAACGCGCACCACAGATGGCCGATGGCTGGTGGGAATTTTATAATGCGGTAGAGGGTGACACGGTGCTGGATAAAAAAACAAAGGCGCTTATCGCTATTTCCGTATCGGTGCATGGCAGATGCCCGCACTGCACCGAGTCGCGGATAAAAAAAGCGATAGCTTTGGGAATAAGCAAAGAGGAAATTGGAGAAGCAATCATGATGACGGCGCTTCTCTCATCGGGTACGCAAATTTTCTGGGCTAAGGAAGTTTATGATAAGTATTTAGGGTAACCGCAAATAAAAACAGCTTTACGGATCCTGGGGAGGGCGCTTGATTCGGGTCTTATATTCCCGGGTATAACACGCTTCACTTGGTCATCTGATTGAACTGCTGAACCAGGGCTACCAGCGTCTCCGGTGGATCTTCCTGGGAAAAACGGGGCTCAAAAGTAAAAGTGCGGTCAAAGGTTTCTTCTGCCGGGATCATGTTAATTCCTCGTTCTTATTTTAACTTAAACATTCTATCACATTATGATGATATGTATGACATCGTTTTAACTTGAGAGTTCCCTGTGGCTTGCCACAGGGTTACCTTATCCATCCTCCTCCTCGATGGGGGAGGATTAAGCCTGTTGTTGATTCACCCTCCCCTTCATCCCCTCCCATCAAGGGAGGGGAAATTTTCGGATACCCTGCAGCTTGCTGCAGGGTGGTTCATTTGCGGGGATTCCTTCCTGGTGTATACTCTCTGCAATTCCCGTAACAAATAATCTAAAAAGAGCGCACATATGAATCGAATTGCCATCCAGGATTATATGGATCGAAATAAATGCTGGGGCTGCGGGAGTAGTAACGAGCACGGACTTCATTTAAAGAGCTATTCCTCCGGCGATGAATATGTATGCACCTGGAAGCCCAGAGCATATCACATGGCCGGGCCGGAGGACTTCCTTAACGGCGGGATAATCGCCACCGTAATAGATTGCCACTCTATCTGCACAGCAATTGCCGATGCCTACAGTAGAGAGAAGAGAGAGATCAACACTGACCCATTCATCTGGTACGTTACCGCATCTCTCAAGATAGATTACCTCCGTCCGACTCCCATAGCAGAGGAAGTTACCCTGCGCTCGCGGATTAAAGAGGTCAAAGGAAAAAAGACCATCGTTCTTTGTTCTTTATTCTCTAGGGGAGATGAGCGGGTGAGGGCAGAGGTTGTCGCGGTGCGGGTGCCTGTCGAAACTTGGTATAAAGGATGATTTATGGGAAAAGGGAGGGTGGCGGTGTATCATCAGAGTAGGGGATGAGATAAAGAGGGGGCTTAGCCCCTTTTCTATGTTCATAACCTAACCGTTACTTGCCTTATCTTAGTCTTAAATGGAATATGTCAAGGGAAATTGCTTTAGCCCATATATATTCTTTATTCTTCGTGTTATACTGCATGGGACGGAAAGAAAATACCTTCCTTTCCTGATATAAGTAGAGTTAGGCGGAGTTATAGATGTTCACCTCACGGTGAACAAAACAGGAGGTCAACATAAATGAATATATACGTGGGTAATTTGTCGCGTGACGTTACTGAGGATGATCTGCGACAGCTTTTCGGGGGTTTCGGACAGATTACATCAGTAAACATCATCAAGGATAAGTTCAGCGGCGAATCCAGGGGATTCGGATTCGTGGAGATGCCGGACAAAGAGAGTGCTCAAGCGGCAATCAACGGGTTGAACGGGAAAGAGTTGAAGGGACGAACATTAAACGTCAATGAAGCCCGTCCTAGAACCGATCGTCGGGAAGGCGGGGGGGCTGGAGGTAGGGGAAGAAGGCCCGGCGGCGGCGGAGGGAGAAGGGGTGGAAGCAGCGGGGGCAGCCGTGGAGGTGGCCACCGCAGTTGGTAAGCTCTACTCTAGGCGGGAAGGTAACTTAACAACTTCGCCTGACATGTAAGCTTATTCCTAGATTCCTTTTTGAGATTTTCTAATTAGTTCCCTATTGCACTGTGGGTTTCGACACCCGGAAAAATAAGGGTGTGTTCGCCTTTGTATAAGGCCGGTTACCGCCTCAAAAGGTTATTTCCGCTAGTTCGCCCCGCAGGCGGCTACACTGGCCAGCCTGTTTGCGTGTTTACTAGTTTATGTTGGGGTATGGTATGTATGAATTGGGTTTACCGATCTTGAGGGAAGAAGATAGGTTTGAGAGATTGATTATTAAACCGGGGATCTGCGGAATAGATTTGATTCCAGGGGCGGCTTTATTTTCAACCGGCAAACCCACCAGCCCGTAAACCTTTTAACAGATTTCTTTTCAATTCCATATAGTTAGGATAGGGTCTCTAAAATTACAGAAATATGGCTTTGGTTTTCAGGGTTCGAAAAGCTCTATCCGATCAATTCTTTTCATGTGTTTCTTGTCGAAAGAACAGAGTTTCTTGAAACCCTTAGATCTCATGTAAGAGACTGTGTAAGTTAGCGTGTTTGGGTGTTAAATAAGAAAACTAAGAAGTGAATTTACCGATATCGATGGGAAGAAATGATTTTGAAAGGCTGGTTATGGAGCCTGGAATCTACGGTGTCGATTTTATTCCTGGAAAGCTGTATTTTCAACCAGCCAACCCGTAAACTTTTTAACAGGCTACTTTCAATCCCTTTCAGGAAGTAAGAGGGTTTTCTACTTTTACTGGATTTAACTTGGAATTATTAATGAAATAGCTTTAAGATTCCTCACGTGCTCCCTCATATTCATTCGGGACAAGGTTCGGAATGACACTGAAGGAGAAGGGGTGTTTATTGTGTGGGTGAACCTTGTGTTCACCGGTTAAAAACCGTGCGAATACAGTTCGACTAGCTCACTGCCGGCTAAGATTCGCCCCAAGTAATTGTTGGATTCACATTAATTATTTCTCGGGGTAGAAGGGCGAGCGTTGTGATAAAGGCCGTGAGGCGCTTATTTCGACCTTGGGCATGGGTTAAATTCCTTTTCTTGACAAGGGTTAATTCAACGTGCGATAATTCCATTATAATAATATGGTAAGCCTGTGGCTTGTTAATAATAAAAAGGCTATAATCTTAGGCTATCGGGTAGGGATATAACACATGGAAAAGGTAGAAAAATTAGAAAAAGTAACGGTGAAGTTCGCCGGTGATTCCGGGGACGGGGTGCAGATCATGGGAGACCAGTTTGGAAACGTCACCGCCGTCGTCGGTAATGATTTTGCCACATTGCCTGACTTTCCGGCGGAGATAAGGGCGCCACAGGGGACGACTTACGGAGTTTCTTCCTATCAAATCCAATTCGCCGCATACGATGTGTACACCCCGGGCGATAATCCAGACGTGCTGGTGGCCTTCAATCCTGCGGCGCTCAAGGTAAACCTGTCCTCACTGAAGCCGGGAGGGGCGATAGTAGTGAATGAGGATGAGTTCACCGAGCAGAACCTGAAAAAGGCCGGATTCTCCACTAACCCGCTCGAAGACGATACACTAACCTCGTATCAGGTTTATAAGATTCCCATCACCAAACTGACCTTGGAAGCGCTCAAAGAGACGGACATAGGGCACCGGGACAAGCTCAGGTGTAAGAATTTTCTAGCGTTGGGGATCATATCCTGGTTGTTCTCAAGGCCACTTGAGCCGATTATTAATTTTTTAAACAAGCGGTTTTCATCGAAACCGGAAATATTAGAGGCAAACCTGAATGCGCTCAAAGCCGGTTATAACATATGCGACACCATGGAGATATTCCCGGTTCATTATCAGATTCCCCCGGCCCGGTTAGAGCCGGGTAAATATAGGAATATAAACGGGGCCTTGGCCACCGCTTATGGACTGGTAGTCGCCTCGCACAAGTCGGGCCTGCCTCTCATATATTCCGGATACCCCATAACCCCGGCCAGCGAGGTCCTGCATATTCTTTCTGCACTGAAGCATCACGGGGCCATAGCCATACAGACGGAAGACGAGATAGCGGCCATTACCATGGCCATAGGAGCATCTTATGCCGGTGCACTGGGCGTGACCGGGACGAGCGGCCCGGGGCTGGCCCTGAAGATAGAGTCTCTAAATCTGGCGGTAATGACCGAGTTGCCTTTAGTGGTGTTTGATTACCAGAGGTCGGGAATATCCACGGGCATGCCTACCAAGACGGAGCAGGGGGATTTGTTGTTTGCTCTATACGGGAGGCCATCCGATTCTCACATCATAATACTGGCCCCGTCGTCGCCCTCCGATTGCTTCTGGATCTCCATCGAGGCGGTAAGGCTAGCCACGAAGTATATGACCCCGGTGCTGGTGCTTTCGGAGCAGTTTTTGGTGCATTCATCGGAGCCTTGGAAGTTGCCGGAGCTAGACGATATACCGCCGATAGAGATAAATTTCCGGACCGACCCAGAAGGGTTCTTTCCGTATATTCGGGATGAGAAGACCCTGGCCCGGCCGTGGGTGAAGGCAGGGACGCCGGGACTTGAGCACAGGATAGGAGGGCTGGAGAAGAGCAATATTTACGGGAACGTTTCATACGACCCGGAGAACCACGACCTGATGACCAAGATGAGGTCGGAAAAGGTAGATAGGGTGGCCCAAGACATACCGGACGTGCAGGTGGTCGGGCCTGCAGATGCGGATATGCTGGTAGTGGGATGGGGGAGCACTTACGGACATATAAAAGCGGCGGTGGAGATGGCAAACGGCGATGGAATGAAGGTAGCAATGGTGAATCTCAGATACCTGAATCCTCTTCCCCGGAATCTTGGAGAGGTGCTCCGGAGGTTCAAGAAGGTGCTGGTGCCGGAGCTAAACCTGGGGCAGTTGCAGTTGGTGCTGCGGGCAAAGTATCTGGTTGATGCAATTGGATATAACCGGGTAACCGGGAAGCCTTTCGGTGTGGGAGAGCTTTTAGAATTTATCAAGGAGGAGTATAAAGGGTTAAAGATTCATTGAACTCAATTTAGAGAGGTAAGAGAGAAGAAAATGAGCACGACAGTAGAAGAAAGAGAGCAAATAAAATATAAGCCTAACGATTTTAAATCGGACCAGGACGTAAGATGGTGTCCCGGGTGTGAGGACTACGCCATACTGAAAGCCTTCCAGACGGCCCTGGCCGAGATCGGAATAGCGAGGGAGAAACACGCGGTAATATCGGGAATAGGCTGCGCCGCACGTCTGCCTTATTACATGACCACTTATGGGTTTCACACCATACACGGCAGGCCCATCCCGGTGGCGACCGGGGTGAAGGTAGCCAATCCGGAGCTATCGGTCTGGGTGATGACCGGAGACGGGGATGCCATATCCATAGGCGGAAACCACCTGATACACGTAATGAGGAGGAATGTGGATATAAACATCCTTCTTTTTGACAACCGGGTGTACGGCCTGACCAAGGGGCAGTACTCACCGACGAGTGACCGGGGAACTGTCAACAAATCCGCTCCGATGGGGACGATAGAGGAGCCGGCAGAGCCGTTGGCTCTGGCGCTGGCTTCCGGGGCTACATTTGTGGCTAGGACATCGGCGGCTTATGTGAAACACCTGGTGGAGCTGATAGTGGAGGCGCACAAGCACAAGGGGACCTCCTTCATACATATATACCAGAACTGCTATGTGTATAACGACGGGGTATTCGACCAGTTCACGGAGAAAGACGTAAGGGAGGACAGAAACATCGTCCTGGAACACGGCAAGCCGCTCCTGTTCGGTAAGAACAATGATAGGGGTTTGAAGTTTAAAGATGGAAGGATCGAGATAGTGGAGTTTAAATCCGGAAATCCGCCCGACGACATAACGGTTTACGATGAGACGAACCTCTCTCTGGCCCTTTCTCTTTCAAGACTCTACTGGCCGGAGTATCCGGTGCCTATGGGGATATTCAGGAGGGTTCAGCAGCCGACCTTTGAGGACTCGATACAGGCGCAGATAAAAAGGGCCAAGGAGAAGTTATCGCCGGATATTAACCGCCTGCTATATTCCGGCGACGTGTGGGAAGTGAAGTAAAATTAGAAGGCCATTCCAAGACTGTATCTAACGTAGGGGTTCAAAATTTTGAGCCCCCTACTTGATCTCCTGCAAGAATATCCCACCTCACTGCTGTCCAAAATAATCAGGAATCAAACAATCCATCCCTGTAAAATAGGGCTTTTACAGATAAAACGGATAATTTCGAATCAGGTTGCCTTCTTAGGTGTTTGTTATGTAAATGTGTCCAAATCATATCCGTTCACCTAAGCCCTGTATGTCCTTATGACATTGGTTTTTAGAAATGGGATTGCTTTGTTGCAGGGTCTTTCCCTACACTTTGCAAGCACAATCCTAATCATAGATTAGATTGGAGCACTTCTCCACATGTCATCCCTGTTCCCCGGTTGAACCGGGAATCAACCGAGGCTACTCTCTGCATGTCATCCCCGAAATCTGTAATCGGGGATCCACAATTAAAAATTGGATTCCCGGTTGCGCGGGAATGATGGAAAGGGGAGAATCTCTGCAACCGATTTATTCAAGCTTTTGCACATACAAGAACCGTCACAAACATCGAAACATAGCCTAAGAGTGAATGGTGAGGAAAAGTAGGACATAATATATATGTTGCTTAACATTTACTTTATCGGAAAATTCGACTAAGATTGGTTGATATAAGTTATTAACATGGATTTGCAAACTGAGGTTCCTGAAGAGGTGTTTGCCGGGTTTATAACGAGCCAGTATCACTTCATTGGTTAAGGAGGACATAAGTGATTTCATATTTAAATTTACTCCTCTTTTTCTGTATAGTACTTTCATTTGCGGTAGGCACACTTTTACTGGCCAAGTTAATCAGGTTTCGAGACCCAAACATAGACCCGGTCAAGGTCCAGCCTTACGAGTGTGGAGAAGACCCGGTAGGCGACGCCTGGACGCGCTTTTCCATTTCCTTCTACTTGATTGCCCTTGTATTTGTCTTATTCGATGTGGAGGTAGCCTTCCTTTTTCCCTGGGTGCTTTCACTGTCAAAATTGGGGCTCCTTGCCTTTATAGAGATGCTTATTTTTCTGTCCATCCTTTTTCTGGGATGGCTCTACGCTTTTAAGAAGGGAGATTTAAAATGGGAACGCCAGTAGACGGACAGAGACCCCGGTCAGGGCTGGAAGCACTGGGCGATTTAATTAGCCTGCCCGGCTTAAACATTCTTCTTACCTCGACAAAAAAAATCTTTTCATGGGCGGAGAAATCGAGTCTATGGCCCTTGAGCTTTGGTCTGGCCTGCTGTGCTATCGAGATGATGGCCACCTTTGCCTCCCGGTTTGACCTGGACCGTTTTGGAGCAATCACCCGGGCTTCTCCGAGACAATCGGATTTGATGATAATAGCCGGGACCGTTACGGTTAAGATGGCCGAGCGCATAAAAAAACTTTATGACCAGATGCCCTTCCCCAAGTGGGTAATAGCTGCTGGGAGCTGTGCCATATCCGGGGACCATTATCGCCACATCTATAGCGTCGTCCCCGGTGTTGACTGGGTCATCCCGGTGGACGTTTACGTTTCCGGCTGCCCTCCCACTCCGGAAGCCTTCATGGAAGGCCTGATCAAGCTTCAAGGCATTATCGCCGAGGGAAAGACAAGACCGCATTTGAATATAGCTTCAAACGGCTTGCAGCCAGAATCGTCTAAATCGAAAACCTTAAAAATGGTAGATATGCCCAGGACCGGAACATATATCTTACCCGGCGAGGTGGAGGCTTATGCCAGCGACCTGAAGAATAGAGGTTTTGATTTTTTAGCATACATCACCGCCGTTGATTATATGGACAGGATTGATGTGGTGTATAGCGTTCGCTCACTAGAGAATAACGATGAGCAAAACTGGAAGGTGAGTGTTGACCCATCCAATTCTATTGTCCCATCTATCACACATATATATAGGGGCGCGGAGTGGCATGAGCGTGAAGTATATGACCTTTTTGGGGTTGAATTTACCGGACATCCGGACCTCCGCCGTATCCTTCTTCCCGATGATTGGGAGGGCAACCCTTTGAAAAAAAGCTACCTTATGGACACGCCAAAACTACCTTACCGTCCGTCCAGAGAGGAGTATGAGGCATGGAAGAAAGGGTAATAGAGCGCGAGTTTGGGGAGCTGGCCGTGAATATGGGCCCGCAGCACCCTTCGACGCATGGTGTTTTTAGGATGGAGCTTCATCTCAGAGGAGAGACGGTGGTAAAAGTCGTTCCCCATATCGGATATCTTCACCGCGGCGTGGAGAAGCTTTCGGAGACGTTGGACTATGATATGTTGCCCCCGGTTTATGAGCGCGATGATTATCTCTCTCCAACCGCCAATTCCCTGGCATTTGTCCTTGCCGTGGAAAAGCTGGCCGGTATCGAGGTACCGAAGCGGGCGAGCTACCTACGGGTGATGGTAGCAGAGCTCCAAAGGGTTGCTTCTCATCTGGTTTGGCTCGGCACCTTTGGACTCGACCTAGGTGGCGCTCTGGGAGGAGGGTCCACCCTCTTTCTCTACTGCTTTCGGGAGAGGGAGAAGGTTCTTGACCTGATGGAATCCCTCACCGGGACGCGCTTTCACACCAATATGAACCAGGTTGGCGGCGTGAGATACGATGTCTATTCAGGGTTTGATCGCGATGTTTCTCAAACAGTGAGTTACCTTAAGGAAAGAATAGGCGAGTATAAAGATATGCTCGAAAATAATCCCGTTTTTTTAGAGCGCACCAAGGGTGTTGGTGTAGTACCACTAGAGCTTGCGAAGGAAGTAGGGGCCTCCGGCCCCGTCCTCCGTGGCTCCGGGGTGGCCTATGACATAAGGAAGAACAAACCCTACTCAGATTATTCCGATTTTGACTTTCAGATCCCGGTGGGAAAGGACGGAGATGCCTATGACCGCTACCAGGTCAGGTTAGAGGAGATGTTCCAATCCCTCTCCATCATCGATCAGGCGATAGGAGGGCTTCCGGAGGGGCCGATCCATTCTCGAAAACCGGTAAAGAGCCCTTTATTGCTCAAGCCGCCTAAGGGAGAGGCCTATGCTCAAGTGGAATCTCCGCGCGGAGAGCTTGGAATCTTCATCGTCTCAGATGGGAGTTCCAAGCCCTACCGGGTGAAGGTAAGGTCCCCTTCATTCTCGAACATCGCCCTTATTCCCTATATCCTGCCCGGACACTTGGTGGCCGATGCAGTAGCCATACTGGGCTCTTTAGACCCGGTGTTTGGAGACGTGGACAGATGATATCCGCCGAAACCGTCGCACATGGAATAATGTTGCTTGGAGCAATCCTGGGAGTAGTTACATATCTCACTTGGGTGGAGAGGAAGTTTGCCGGAAGGCTTCAGTCCCGTGTAGGCCCGTACCTGGTCGGGCGCCCTCATGGCTGGCTTCAACCGATAGCGGATGCCCTAAAACTATTCATCAAAGAGGATATTACCCCGTCCAAATCGGACGGGTTCCTGTTTAATCTGGCGCCGGTGTGGGTGGTAATAGCAAGCCTTATAGGTTTTGCATTTCTCCCTCTTACCGCCAGTTGGGTGCTGGTCAATATTGACCTGGGGCTTCTATATTTTAGCGCAACCGGTTCCCTAATCGTGATCGGTATATTCATGGCCGGATGGGCTTCAAACAATAAGTATGCGCTTATATCGGCGCTGAGATCGGCGGCACAGGTAGTTGCTTATGAGGTTCCGCTTCTACTCTCGCTCCTTGTCCCGGCAGTGCTTGCCGGCTCTTTAAGCTTTCTGAATATTATTCAAGCTCAAGAGGGTTACTGGTTTATTCTTTTTCCGTTGGTAGGGCAGGTCTCTTTTTTGACGTTTCTCCTGGCCGCTCTAGCCGAGGGAAATCGTATTCCTTTCGACCTATCCGAGGCGGAGTCGGAGTTAGTTGCCGGGTTCAGCGTGGAGTATTCCGGGATGAAATTCGCTTACTTTTATCTGGCGGAATACGTCCACCTCCTAGCTATCTCACTACTGGTGAGTATTCTTTTCTTTGGCGGCCCGCTCGGCCCCTTCTTCCCCGGAGGTGTTTGGGTAGCCATCAAAACGATTGTCGTGTTTCTCTGCGTTCTTTGGATCAGGTGGAGTTTTTTGAGGGTGAGAATCGACCAGTTGATGATGCTTAACTGGAAGGTTCTGACGCCTCTTACCCTGGCCAACCTACTTCTCGCCGGTCTGTGGGTGAGCTTGAAAATGTAAAGAGGGGTTAGTAATGGCATACAAGGTCAGCAAAATTCGGCTAGCTAAATTCACGCTTTTGGCGTTCTGGTTTACGTTAAGGAATCTATTTCGTAAGCCGGTGACGGTTCAATATCCGATGGTCAAGCGACCCATACCGGATAGATGGCGCGGCGGCACTTTTGCCCTCACTACCGATAAGGAGACCGGTGATGAAAACTGCATCGGATGCAAGCTCTGCGAGAAGATCTGTCCTTCCGGGGTCATAGACGTAGAGATGGAAAAACACGATGGAAGAGGCTGGGCGAAGAGCTTCGTCCTAGACCTCCAAGGGTGCCTTCAGTGCGAGTTGTGTGTCCAGGTCTGTCCGACCGATGCTATAGTGATGCTTCAGGGAATGGAGACACCAGTAACCAGAAGAGAGGATTTTATTCTAGACAAGGATAAGCTCATGATGAATGAAAATGTCTACCGGGCCGCATGGGCTACCGGGCTTAAATTGCAGGACCTGCACGAACCTAAAAAGTAATACGTTTTCAGTACTCGAACAATGATTAAGGACTAGCGGTTTAGGAAAAATGACAAGGCGGATCCTCAAGTGAATGGGGAAACCATCACATTCTCGGTCTTGGGCCTGGGTATAGTAGCCTCTTCGATCGCTGTAGTTTTCTCCAGGCGCTTACTTCGAAGTGCTATTTTCCTGGCTCTTTCCCTTCTTCTTACTGCGCTATACTACATCTCTTTTGGAGCGGAGCTTCTTGCCGGCATCCAGATACTTCTATACACCGGCGGGGTTATTACCCTGATAGTCTTTGTAATCTTGCTGACGGAGACTGTAGAGGTAAAGAAGCATGAGGAGACCCATCGTGCCCTAGTGCCCGCTCTCATGGCCTCCTCACTCTTTTTTTTCATTCTGGTTTACTTCACCTGGACCTCTCCCAAGATACGGTCTTTAGCCGCGTCAAAGCCTTCTTCTCAATTTAACGTTTCTGAATCACTCTCCGAGCATCTTTTTCGAGAATGGGTTCTGCCTTTTGAAGTGCTTTCTCTTCTTCTTCTGGCGGCAATAGTGGGGGCGCTGGTTCTGGCTCGTCGGGAGAGAAGAGACGGGGAGGGGACATGAGCTTTTATTTCGTACTCTGGGTAGCTTTTTTGGTTTTCTCCATCGGACTTTTTGGAGTCTTGAGCCGTCGACACCTGGTGGCGGTAATCATGGGGATCGAGCTCATGTTTAATGCGGCCAACCTGGCAGTGGTTTCTATTGCCTGGGCTTATGGAGTACTTACCGGACAGATAATTGCTCTTTTTGCCATTGCCATTACCGTTGCCGAGGTAGCCGTAGGGCTCGCTCTGTTTCTCCTTTTGGAGAGGGTTAGAAAAACAGTCGAGGCAGACGAGATTAGTTTGATGAAGGGATAGGATGAGTTTATGTAAGGCTGGGTTGTTTGGCTTGAGAATTCACTTCGGTTTGCCACAGGATTTCCGCTGTCATTGCGAGGGAGAGAAACGACCGAAGCAATCCTTTGAAAAATGCGAGATTGCTTCGCTATCACTCGCAATGACAAGGGGAGGGTAGTGTTCGCGGCGTTGGTGTTAAACCTACAACGAGGTGCAGTAATAATCAACTTGAAACTGGGAAAAACTAAATGACCTCGATTCTTCTTCTCTTAATACTCATTCCGCCCTTTGTCTCCTTTGCCCTGAACGGATTGATCCCGCCCTTAAGGAAGAGTAAAAAAGGGGCAGCCGGTGTGAGCATTTTTTCGATGCTGGTTTCGACCCTAGCCTCGATTTTCCTTCTGGTTAGAACCCTGGGTGTAGGGGTTCACAATTTTGAGCCCCTGCTATTCGAATGGATTCCTTTAAAGACATTCTCCCCAATCCATTTTGGTTTCTCTCTCGACCCGTTGGCGGTGGTGATGCTTTTTGTGGTGGCTCTAGTGGCCTTAATCGTTCAGGTTTACTCCCTGGGCTACATGAATGAAGAGACGCCTTCAGGCTTCGGGCGTTATTATACGTTCCATTCCCTCTTTGCCTTCTCCATGCTCGGCTTCGTGGCTTCCTCCAATCTCCTTCAGATATACATATTTTGGGAACTGGTCGGTCTTTGCTCATATCTGCTCATCGGGTTCTGGTATCAGAGGCCGGAGGCGGCACGCGCCGCAG
Organism: Thermodesulfobacteriota bacterium; assembly: GCA_035559815.1. Taxonomy (NCBI): domain Bacteria; kingdom Pseudomonadati; phylum Thermodesulfobacteriota; species Thermodesulfobacteriota bacterium. The sequence continues at coordinate 4,151 of DATMAT010000078.1, read as the reverse complement.
TTAAGGCCTTCTGGATAACCCGGTTTGGGGACGTTGGGTTTGCCATAGGAATGGTGATCCTATGGGGTGCTACGGGTACTTTTCTTCTCTCCGAGCTGTTTGTGAGAGCGCAGGAACTCTCCAGCGCATATCTATTCCTATGTTTGCTCCTCATATTCTTCGGGGCCATGGGAAAGAGCGCCCAGTTCCCGCTTCACGTATGGCTTCCCGACGCGATGGAGGGGCCGACCCCGGTTTCTGCCCTGATTCATGCAGCCACGATGGTGGTAGCCGGCGTCTATTTGGTGATTCGCCTTTTTCCTCTTTTTCAGTTATCCCCGGAGATGCTTTCTTTCATACTGTGGATAGGTTCTATTACCGCTCTGATAGGAGCGGCTCTGGCCCTTATTCAATGGGATATCAAGCGTATTTTAGCCTACTCTACGGTTTCTCAGATCGGCTACATGATGGCCGTCGCCGGCGCCGGTGGAAAGGCCTTGAGCCTATTTCACCTTTTTACACATGCCTTTTTTAAGGCCCTTCTCTTTCTGGCTGCAGGAAGCATAATCCATACCCTTCATACGAACAGCATCTGGGAGATGGGAAGACTGGCAAAGAGGATGCCCCAGACCACCATGCTCTTTCTCATAGGGGCCCTGGCCCTCTCCGGGATTTTTCCCTTTTCCGGTTATTTTTCAAAAGACGAGATTCTCGTCTGGATGCATGGCAAAGGATTTACCGTTCACTTCTTAATACTTCTTCTCACCGCATTTCTCACCGCTTTTTATATGTTCCGTGCCTTCTTCGTCGTGTTCGTGGGAGACAAAGAGCCGAAGGGGCACGCGCATGAATCTCCATGGGTCATGACCCTCCCCATGTGGGTTCTAGGGCTGCTCGCCCTGGCGGGCGGATTTCCGAAAGAAACCTTTTTTGAATTCCTGGAACATGGCTCGGAATCCTTTCACTCTTTATTAGCATATTTGCCCCTAGCTATCTCCGTCCTGGGGATAGGAATGGCCTGGCTCTTTTATCAGAAAAAGTTCTTCAACCCCTCACGGGTAGCCGAAACCTTTTCTCCTATCACATTGGCGCTCGAGAAAAAGCTCTGGCTGGATGATATATACGAATGGCTATACCGGAGGGTCTTGGACGGCCTTTCCGTTCTCTGCGGCTGGTTTGATAGATACATCGTAGACGGCCTAGTAAACGCCGTCTCCTGGTCTATAAGACAGTCCTCCCGCGGGTTAAGGGAGATTCAAACCGGCCGTATTCAGGATTATCTCTACGGTATAATCGCTGCGCTTATTCTTCTCATTTGGCTTGCGTTTGGAGTATCTCCGACCGGTGGGAGCGCAACCAAGAAAATAGAAAACGCCGTGAAGTATGATCTCTTGACGGGCTCCAAGGAGGATAATATCAGACGTGATAGGTGAGACCTTTCCAATTCTCTCCCTGATTATTCTTTCTCCGTTTATTGGGGCTGTTATTCTCCTTTTGCTGCCTAAAGAGTTTAATCTCGGAGTCAGGCTTACCGCCCTATTTTTCTCACTCGTATCCTTTCTGGGAAGCTTATACCTAGTTCTATATTACGACCGCGTCTCCGCGGGTTTTCAGTTTGTTGAATTCTTTCCGATCGTGCCGACTCTGGGGATTTCTTATTACTTTGGAGCAGACGGGATGAGTATCATACTGATTCTTCTCACTGCCTTCATCTTGATTGCCGGTGTGTTTGCTTCCTGGACGACACCTTTCAGGGGTAAGGAATACTACATTCTCCTTCTCCTCCTGGTTACCGGGGTTTTCGGTGTTTTTGCCTGTCTTGACCTCTTTCTCTTCTTTCTATTCTACGAGCTTGCCGTTCTTCCCATGTACCTCCTTATCGGTATATGGGGCTCTTCCACCAGCGTAGTGCCGAAGGGTCCATTTGCCATCGCCATCAAGGAAATGGGCCTGGGGAGCAAGGAATATGGAGCCATGAAGCTGACCCTATATCTCCTTTTCGGCTCGGCGTTTATCCTGGTTGCATTCCTCGGGCTATACAGCTTTTCCGGACTTAAAACATTCAATTACATAGCTCTGGCAGGGGTTAGTCTCGACCCATCGCTCCAGAATTGGCTTTTTCTACTATTGTACGTCGGGTTCGGAAGCCTTGCCGGTATATGGCCCATACATACCTGGTCTCCGGACGGCCATGCGGCGGCGCCTACCGCTACCTCCATGATGCACGCCGGGGTTCTGATGAAGCTAGGCGCCTACGGGATAATACGGATGGGTATGGGACTTCTTCCGGAAGCGGCACAAACGTTCGCTCCGCTAATCGGAACGATTGCCGTGATAAATATCGTATATGGGGCCTTTGGGGCGATGTGGCAGAGGGATTTGAAGTACGTGGTTGCCTATTCATCGGTCTCTCACATGGGGATAGTGATGCTTGGAGCGGCCACGTTAAATGAGATGGGCATGAACGGCGCGGTCTTTCAGATGTTCTCCCACGGTATCATGACCGGTCTTCTCTTCGCCCTGGTAGGGCTTATATACGAGAAGGCTCACAGCCGGGAAATACTGGAGATGGGTGGATTCGCCAGGCGTATGCCCGGGATCGCCACATGCTTTGCCATAGGCGGGCTTACATCACTCGGGCTTCCCGGTTTAAGCGGCTTTGTGGCCGAGCTGCTGGTCTTTCTCGGGGCCTGGAAATCGTCTTATTCCTGGTGGCTCATCCCGGCAGTTTTCGGAGCCTTTGTCACAGCGGTGTATGTTCTCCGGGTTCTTAAATGGATTTTTTTCGGTCCGGAAAATATTTCTTCTCGCAAAGTAGATTCGAAGGACTTGAGGGATGCAATCGGTGTGGAGTGGGTCGCTCCCCTTTTTTTATCTGCGGTTTTAATCGTGACCGGACTCTATCCGAAATTGCTTCTAGACCTGGTCGATATTTCGGTTATGGATTTCTTGAAGGAGATACTGAAGTAAGAGAGCAACTGTAAAACGGACATGTTTAAACCGCTTTCTCTGGAAATAGCGCTCACCATAGGAATACTGGGAATTTTCCTCTTAGACCTTTTTCTGAATCAGGACAGAAAACGGGTTCTCGGAGTCTTAACCCTTCTTCTATTGATATTTATTCTGGGAATAAGTGGCAGTGATTCAATTTACGGAACCGCTTTCTCCGGGACATTTATCAGTGATTCGTTTGCGGTTACTCTAAAACAGCTTTTCATAATAGCCACCGGCCTTGCCGTGTTGGGTTCGTTAAGCCATACAGAGAAACTGCTTGCGGGAAGAGAGGGGGAATATTACCTTCTACTTCTCTTTTCTCTCCTGGGCATGATGATAACCGTTTCGTCAAGAGAGCTTCTCCTCCTATTTGTCGGGTTTGAGCTTATGAGCGTTCCTCTTTACGTGCTCTCCGGGTACGACAAAAAAAATTCAAGAAGCGTGGAAGGGGCCATGAAAATCTTTCTCTTCGGGACCGTTTCATCTGCATTGCTGCTCTTAGGGATAGGGATTTTCTTCGCCGCAACCGGGACGACGAGCTGGTCCCCTGAACATGTTTTGAATGGATTAAACGACCCACTGGGTACATTGGCGCTTATCCTGCTCCTTACCGGGTTCGGGTTTAAGATTGCCGCTTTTCCCTTTCAATTCTGGGTTCCGGATACCTATGAGGGCGCTCCCACCCCTTTCGTAGCCTTTCTTTCAGTAGCGCCGAAGATAGCCGGGTTTGGAATACTTTTCCGATTCTTCTTCGAGGCGCTAGAGCCTCTGGCTCCTGCCTGGACACTATACGCAATTTGGCTCGCCGCTCTAACCATGATAGTAGGAAACCTTCTGGCCCTGCCCCAGCGCAATATTAAAAGGCTCCTTGCCTACTCCGGAATTGCCCATATCGGTTACATGCTTCTCGGACTGGCCAGCGGCTCGAAGTTCGGCCTGGAGATGAGCGTCTTTTATTTCGTGGCATATCTTTTTTCCAACATGGGTGCATTCCTGGTGGCCGAGGCGGTGCACCGGGCTACCGGGAGCGATGAGCTCGACTCCTACAGAAGTCTTCACAGTCGTGCACCTTTCTTGTCCCTGGCTATGCTCTTATTCCTTCTTTCCCTGGGGGGCATTCCATTTGTGGTAGGATTCTGGGCAAAGCTCTACATATTCCTGGCAGCCGCCGAGGCAGG
>DATMAT010000077.1 GCA_035559815.1 Thermodesulfobacteriota bacterium | reverse complement strand
ATATTACGGGATCCGAGGAGACGGGGGTTAAAACTGGGGAGATTGACCATAGCGGATGGGAATCTGGGGATATGGTCGGCATTGGGGGAGGTGCATCCACATGGGGATGAGCAGAGGTGCTGGAACCATAAGATTACTAATGTTCTTGATGCTATGCCCCGGAGGGTGAGGAACGAGGCAGGAGAGTATATTAAGAGAATTCCCTATGCGGAGAGCAGGGAGGAATGCGAGGGTTTAAGGGATGAATTTATTAACCGATATAAGAGAGAATATCCGAAGGCGGTAGAGAAGCTTCTTAGTGACTGGGAGCGGATGGTGACGTTTTATTCCTATCCCAAGGAGCATTGGGTGCATATAAGGACAACCAATGTTGTGGAATCACCTTTTGGTTCAATAAGACTAAGGACCGATGCAGCCAAGAGGTTCAAGAGAGTAGAGAACGCCACGGCGATGATATGGAAGCTTCTTTGTGTAGCAGAGAAGAACTTTTATGCACTCCGGGGATACTGGTTGTTACCGGAAGTTTATGCAGGGAAGAGATTTGTTAATGGGATAATGGTAGAAGAAGTAAAAGTAAAGCAAAAAAGGAAGGCCGCCTGAATGATTTTTACACACCTATTGAAAAATCCCCCATTTTGGCTTTCTCTTGAGCAAGTTCATCTCGGGCCTTAGTAAAGCATTTTAGGTATAACCTTACTTTTACTTGTTACGCTTAGAATAAACTCCAGCAATATACCAAAGAGAAATTTGAGTTTTTGCATATAGAAATGTGCTTATATATTTGCTTTCGTCAACTTGGGAAATCATGTTTTCCTTGGTTTTATCATACCTCATATTGATGGGTAACCTCAACCAGGATAAATAAAGGACATTGAGCTTTCTTAAAATCAGTAGCTGAAGCGGTTTATTTAACCAAACTCTTAATTTGTGATACAATCAAGCTCATGGATAATAAGACCAGTTTTCATAACCGTTCTTATCAACTGAATGCTTGCAAAAATTAAAGATGAAAGAATATACAGATGAAAAGGTTAAGAAAACAAACACAGAAAAAAGCTAACGAGCCTCCAAAGATAAAAGCTAAAAACCCTACTACCCAACTCAACCTGTGAATGTATATATGACCCGTAACCCATCGGTTGTGCCTCCCGATACCGGAGCAAAAACAGGCTTCCGGATATTACAAACCAAGGGATTTAAACAGCTCCTTGTAATGGGGAAAGCATGTCGGCATCGTTAGCGACAGATAAATTCCGCAACCGAAGCAATCCCTTTTCCGAAAGCTAATGTTATGAATATCACCCACATGATAAGAGTCTACCCGGTCTTTGTCTGAGTTCGCCGTCATGTTAAAAGAAACCGTGTTTGAGAGGATTAGTCTTATTGACCTGCTTAGTTGTACTCACTACAATTGCTATAAAGCCAGGGAGCCTGATTTACAGTTGCTCTTATTTTAACCGGACAGTACTGAAACCGGTATATAAAAAATGTTGTAGATAAGGTAAAAAGAATCTCCGGCTCGGATAAAGTAAACATACTTGGATATTGTATGGGCGGGACGATGTCCGTGATGTACACAGCTCTTTATCCTGAAGATGTAAAGAACCTAGTTCTTATGACTACCGGCATTGATTTCAAAGCTTCAACTGAAGGTCTCTTAAACCTGTGGGGAGATAAATCGTATTTTAATGTGGATAGATTCGTAGAAGCTTATGGCAATGCACCTCCGGAATTTTTACAGGCCGTTTTTATATTTCTCAAGCCGGTTCAGAACCTCATCACAAAGTATGTGAATTTCTACGAAAAGCTCGACGATAAGAACGTCGTCGAAAATTTCCTGGCTATGGAGAAGTGGCTTAACGATAATATACCGGTTGCCGGAGAGGTTCTTAGAGAATTTATAAAGTATTGCTACCAGGAAAATTTGCTCGTAAAAAACAAGCTTAAAATCAACAACAAGGGCGTCAGCTTAAAAAAAATAAAATGCCCGGTATTAAACCTCGTTGCTGAAAATGACCATCTAGTCCCCCCTGCCACCAGCACAGTTCTTGAGAAATTGATATCCAGTAAAGACAAAGAGACCTTAGTTTTTCCGACAGGACACATTGGACTATCGGTAAGTAGCAAGTCTTTGAAAGAACTGTGGCCCAGGGTTTGTAGCTGGTTAGCTAAAAGGTCCGAGAAGTAGGTTAGAGATTTGACACTTCCTTAAAATTATAAACTGGAAAGCCACGACTATATTTGCCGCTCGCATCTATCATGCCGAATGCGTTAACTATAAAGTAGAGACGCAAAATTTTGCGTCTCTACGCTAGTTTCCCCCAACCTCGTATCCAGAAGTCTTAATCAGGGTGAAATAAGGAAATAACAAATTTTGCTCCCCCGCATCTCAAGTGATTTGAGAGCATCTAATATCTGACCCTCGTTGAAACAGTATGCACACATCGGACGTTATTTAATTGGAAATTCGTTTTTCTGATGTAATATAAATAAAAATCCAACTGAAAGGGTCAGAAATGGACAAATCCGAAGGAATAAAAGATAGGTACAAAGTAGTGATTATCGGTTCCGGGCCGGCCGGGCTTACCGCAGCACTTTATGCGGCAAGGGCTAACCTGGAGCCGCTCGTTTTTGAGGGAATACAGGCCGGGGGCCAGCTTACGTTGACCACCGCTGTCGAGAATTACCCCGGCTTTCCCGAAGGAATTATGGGGCCTGAGCTAATGGATGCTATGAGAAAACAGGCAGAGAGATTCGGTGCTAAGTGTATATTAGCCGAGGTATCGTCTGTAGACCTCTCCAGAAGACCGTTTAAGGTTGTAGCCGGTGAAATGGTTATACTGGCGGACACGCTTATAATCGCTTCGGGTGCCTCGGCGAAGCTCCTTGGACTGGAGTCGGAGAGAAAACTGATGGGTCACGGGGTTTCTACTTGTGCTACCTGCGACGGGTTTTTCTTCAAGGACAAGGAACTCGTGGTTGTAGGCGGCGGCGACACTGCGGTGGAAGAAGGAATATTCTTAACTAAGTTTGCTACCAAGGTAACGATAATACATCGACGGGATAAGCTAAGGGCGTCTAAGATTATGCAGGAAAGGGCATTTAAGAATAAGAAAATAGACTTCATCTGGGATTCCGTGGTGGAAGAGATACTTGGGGATAAGGAAACGGGAATTACCGGCGTCAGAATTAAGAACACCAAGACCGGGGAGGTTAGTATAAAGGCATGTCAGGGGGTCTTCGTTGCCATCGGCCACACTCCTAACACCAAACTCTTTGAGGGTCAGGTAGAGATGGACGACAAGGGATATATCATCACAAACAACCATACAAGCGAGACCAATGTGCCCGGAGTATTCGCGGCAGGGGATGTTCAAGACCACCGCTACCGCCAGGCCATAACCGCCGCCGGGACAGGCTGCATGGCCGCTATGGACGCGGAAAAATTCCTCGAAGAAAACGGCTAAATTGCATAATTCTTGTAGGAATAGGCCATGGCGTCTTCTTACTAAATTCTAAACGCTGCTAGCTTGATCGCTGTAGGGCTTACGTAACTTGACCGGTTCAACCTTATATCGCCGCATCCTCAAGTTGAGCATCTCCACGAACACCGAAAAGGCCATAGCGAAATAAATATATCCTTTTGGTATGTGCTGGTCTAAACCCTCCGCAATAAGAGATACACCGATCAACAGAAGAAAACTCAATGCCAGCATCTTAACGGTCGGATGGCGATGGACGAAGTCGCTTATGGGACCGGCAGACACCATCATAAATACCACTGCAATAACCACAGCGGTAATCATGACCCAGAGCTGGTTGGCCATGCCAATCGCTGTTATCACCGAATCCAGTGAAAACACTATGTCCAGTAATATTATTTGAATTATTACACTGACAAAAGAAGAGGCAATCCGCGCCGAGGAATGTCCTTCCTCGCCTTCAAGCTTGTCGTGTATTTCGTATGTGCTCTTGGCCAGGAGGAATAGTCCACCCAAGATAAGAATGATATCGCGGCCGGAAATTTCATTCCCAAACAGGGAGAAAAGAGGAAAGGTAAGCCGCATGATCCAGGTCAGTGAAAATAGAAGCGCTATTCGCATCAGCATGGCCAAGCCTAGACCTAGGGTTCTTGCCCTACCCTGCTGATTCCCCGGCAATTTGCCAGCCAGTATCGAGATGAAAATGATGTTATCTATGCCCAGGACAACCTCCAGAGCAGTGAGTGTAACCAAAGCAATCCATATTTGAGGATCGGTAAGCCATTCCATTTGGCAAACTCCTTTTGCGTGATTTTCGTTAATTATACATGTGAGCTCAGTGCTAGGTCGTTGGTAACAACAAGACGTACGATGAAAGTTTCCGCTTGGTCTAGTACGATATAAGGCTTGTTTTTACCGCTGTGGGATTTACTAACTATTAGAGGTCATATCCGGTTTCACCGTGGTGCGTCAGGTCAAGGCCGGCATTCTCTTCGTCTTCCTTGACCCGCAAGCCAACCGCAAGGTCAATTAGCTTAAGAATAATAAATCAAAGCAGGAAACGCTTACCTGTCCTGAGCTGGTCCCCGATTTAATCGGGGAAGGATATGCGTTCCCTACTTTTAGATTACGCTCAAAGGGGAGTTTAATACCTGTTTTATTCGAAGAGATAGTATTTTCGAGTTCTAATTAACCTTCTTTACCAAAAATCTTCTTGAAAAACGCCTTCATCCTTTCCCATGAGTCCTTATCCGCTTCCTCGTTGTATCCCAGGGGAATATCAAATTTTTCTGCAAAAGAATCTGCTTCTACCACCGTAAAACTGTGTTTGGCATCCGGATAGACTATGACCTCGTAATCGACGTTCAGGTTTTCCATTAGCCCCTTAAACTGTTCGACCTGTTCGTTGGTTAGAAACTGGTCAGCTCCGCCGTGGAAAACAATGACATCGGCTTTAACCTCCCCCGGTTTGGCATCGGAGCTGGTGGGGAGAATCCCGTGAAAACTGGCCACGCCATCCAGGTCTACGCCCCTAAGTGCCATGTTTAGCACGACCGCTCCGCCGAAGCAATAGCCGATTGCGGCGACCCGTTCTGGATCTACCGTCTCTTGACCTTTAAGCAAATTCAAAGCCGCCTCAAACCGGGCTTGGGCATCTTCCATTTTTGACATGACCATACCGGAGAGCTTCCCGGCCTCATCGGGATTGGCCGCCTGTTTAGCATCTCCATACATATCTACCGCCAGTGCAGTATAGCCTAATTCAGCCAGCATAGTGGCGCGCTTACGGGCATAATCGTTTAGCCCCCACCATTCGTGCACTACCAAGACTCCTGGCCTTTTGCCCTCTATGTTCTTGTCATACACCAGATATCCCTTCAACGTCGTCCCATTCGAGCTATATTCAACCTCCTCCCCCACTATGTTTGGACCCTTGGGAGCTTCCTCCGTTACGACTTCTTCTTCCACCACCTCCGGAGCCTTTTCCGCCTTCTCGGTCTTCTCCGCTTCTTCCACCTTTTCCTCCACCTTCTGACAGGCGGAAACGGCGAAACCTAGGATAATAGCCAATACAAAAACTTGCTTGAGCATTTTAAAAGCCGTCATGCGGCACCTCCTGTGGGCTTTAAAGGATTGTTAACTTAGCTAAATCAATAAGGCAACTTAGTCCGGCTTGAATTCGGCCGGCCCTAAGATTTTGTGATAATACAATAATCAGGAATCAAAATCAAAATCCAGTTTGTCTTCCTTCAAGATGATTCTGACATTTCCACCACTGGCTAATTTGCCGAACAAGATTTCCTTGGACAGCCTTTCCGTAATTTCGCTGTCGATCAACCTTTGAATAGGCCTTGCCCCTAACTGGCTGTCGTACCCCTTTTCCGCAAGATAGGACCTGGCTCTTGAGTCGAGTTTTACATTAACTTTTTTGGCTTTTAACCTTTCGGCCAATTGTCCTATGATTTTATCCACTACCATTTCCACTACCTTTTTATCCAGGGAATTAAAGTGTACGATCGCATTCAGGCGATTTCTAAACTCGGGACTGAAGTAGCGTTCAATCGCCTGTGCGGTCTTATCCTCATACTCGCTCTTGCCAAACCCCATGGTGCGCCTGCTGCTCTCCCGGGAGCCGGTATTGGTAGTGAGTATCAGTATTATTTGCCTGAAATCAACCTTTCTTCCGTTGGAATCGGTTAGGGTAGCATGGTCCATCACCTGGAGCAGTATGTTGTATATATCCTCATGTGCCTTCTCTATTTCATCCAGGAGCAATACCGCGTGCGGGTTTTGATATATCACCTCGGTAAGCTGACCGCCCTGGTCGAATCCCACATAGCCGGGAGGAGAGCCGATGAGACGAGAAACGGTATGTTTTTCCATGTATTCGCTCATGTCGAACCGGATGAACTCTATGCCTAAAGCCTGCGCTAGTTGCTTTGCTAGCTCTGTTTTGCCCACCCCGGTAGGGCCGGCAAACATGAAGGAGCCGACCGGCTTATGCGGCTCGTTGAGGCCCGCCCTGGACATTTGGATTGCCGTTACTACTTTATCGACGGCTTCATCCTGTCCAAAAATCACTCTTTTTAGGTCATCGGCCAGCGTCAGCAATCTTTGACGGTCGTCGATTTTTACGGAGCGGGACGGGATTTTGGCTATCTTCGACACCAGGGCTTCTATATCTTTAACCGTGACCTGCTTTATCTCGGATTTGTAATCCCTAAGCTTGACCTCCGCTCCGGCCTCGTCGATAAGGTCTATAGCCTTATCCGGCAACCTTCTGTCGTTTATATACTTGGCCGATAATTCTACGGCCGCCTTCAATGCCGAGGCTGAGTACTTAACCCCATGATGATCCTCGTAGTACTTCTTCAAACCCATTAGTATCTGGAACGATTCCTCCTGGCTAGGCTCGTAAACATCTATTTTCTGGAACCTCCTGGCCAGGGCATGGTCTTTCTCGAAGACGCTGCGATACTCTTTTAAAGTGGTAGTTCCGATACAGCGTATCTCCCCGTTGGCCAGGGCCGGTTTCAACATGCTCGAAGCGTCTAACGTGCCGCCGGAGACCGCGCCTGCACCTATGACCGTATGTATCTCGTCGATGAATAACACTTTGTTAGGATCGCCTTTCACCGCATCGATTATGGCTTTTAATCTCTCCTCAAAATCCCCCCGGTAGCGTGTCCCGGCGGTGAGAGAGCCCATGTCCAAAGCATAGATCTCTAGCTTCTCTAAAGATTTCGGAACCTTTTTCTCGACAATTCTTAGGGCAAGCCCTTCTGCAATCGCCGTCTTTCCGACCCCGGCATCGCCCACGAATATGGGGTTATTCTTTCGCCTTCTCGCCAGTATGTGGATGGTTCGCTCGATCTCCGTTCCTCGTCCGATAAGCGGGTCAATTCTGCCCTCCCTGGCTTTTTTCACCAAATTAGTACAGAACTGTGTGAGCGGGTCTTTTCGCCTGACCTCTTCCTTTTCAGCGTCATCCGAAGGAGTTTTGGATTCTCTATCCTGAGAATATCTAGAAACCCCGTGAGATAAGTACTTAATCACGTCGAGGCGGGTAACACCTTGTTCATTCAAGAAGTACACGGCGTGTGATTCTTGCACCCTGAACATAGCCGCCAGTACATTTCCGCTGGTCAGCTCCTTCTTCCCGGCTGATTCGACATGCATCGCCGCAAACTGCAGTACAAACTTGCTGTCAAGAGAGTATTCCGGCTCGGGAAGGTATTCCGACTTGATAGGCGGCATGTTCTTCTTCATGAACTCATCCAAAGAACTCTTCAACCTATGTATATCCGCACCGCAAGCTATTAATATATCGGCTGCGGCTGTATCTTCAGTTAAAGCAAGCAGAATATGCTCGAGAGTGATAAACTCGTGCCTCCTAGTCTTCGCCTCACGGTAGGCCCTTTGTAAGGTTTTTTCTAATTCTTCCGATATGATCATTCTTCTTCTCCCCCTTCCTCCACTTCTAGAATACATTTGAGAGGATGTTCATATTGATCAGCCAGAGTCTCCACCTGCATCACCTTCGTCTTGGCGATATCGTAAGTGTAAACGCCGACGATGCTCTTTCCGGTCGTATGCGCTTCCAGCATTATTCTAGTGCTCTCCTCCTTGCTTTTATAAAATACCCTCATCAAGACCCACACCACAAAATCTCTGGGGGTATAGTCATCGTTGAGAAGTACAATCCTGTACATGTCCGGTCTTTTTAACTTGACCCTTTCTTCGGTGAGCAGTTCACCTTCCGGGTCATCCCACTTTTTTCTTTCGTCTGACATGATTCTATGCCTCAAACAATCTTCGTTATTACCCTATAGTGAGTTGGAGGGCACAGTCTCACAATATGCACCAGAACCCGGTTTACCTAGCACTGTGCGAAAAGTTCCTCTGTCTTTTTCATCAATCCCTTCCTTAATTTTGACCGCTTCCTTTGTCATTTCAACCCCGTGAGATAATTGCATATCTCATAGGGGGAGAAATCTTACTGACGATATTGGTTAAGACTCCTCACATCCGCTCGGAATGACAAAGAAAGGGATAGATCCTTGAACCTAGCAAGATTCATTACTAGTCCTTCGCCAAATTTACCCTGAGCGATAATCCCCCGATTAAACTGGGGCAACAACTCAGGACAAGGTTCAGAATGACACCTAGTATAAGATTGCTTCACGGAGTCTATTCCTACGCTTCGCTCAGGACAGGCCCTGCGCGCAATCGAAGCCTCACAATGACAGTATAATGAGAATCTCCTAGCATCCCTATGTTAACCCTAATCTTAAATTACAATCACAAACAATTATAAACTCCAAATATCAAACATTTAGAATTTGGAAATTGTTTATAACTTGTGATTTGGTCATTGGAATTTATCTTTCTATGTTTCTTCTTGTCCATGCAAGTACTTCAAAGGCGATTTTCTATTAAGGTCCTCGATTAATTTAGTATTATGGTTTCTCTCCTTTCTAAGGTAATCACTAATCGCTATTCTCGCCCCCTCGTGAAAAATAAAATGCGAACTGTATGTGGGCATGGCGGCGAAACCTCTCAAGAATTTATGGTCGCCCTGTGCTCCGGCCTCAAACACCTCTATTTTATTTTTTATAGCATAGTCAATCAGACTGTAGAAACAACATTCAAAGTGCAGGTTATCATGGGCAGAAGTTGTCCCCCAATAGCGTCCAAAAAGCCTCTTTCCCCCCACTAGGTTAAAAGTCCCCCCAATCCACTTTCTCCCCTCCCTGGCTAAGACCATGACCAGACGGCGTCTGAAATTATCAAAAATTTGGTCAAAGAATTTCTTATTGAGATAGGCGCTGCCCCACTTTCTAGAATGCGTGTCCATGTAGAATCGCCACATGGCATCTATATGTTCCTTCTTTATATCTTCTCCCTCGACTATTTTTATCTCTAGTCCTAGCTGTTCTAGAAACCTTCTCTCCTTTCTTATTTGTTTCTTCCTATTGGAGCGCAAATCATCCAAGAAGTCCTCAAAGTTTTTATAATCCCTATTCCTCCAGTGATATTGATACGTTTTCCTTGAGAGAAAACCCAGATTTTCAAGAAAAACCTGCTCTCTCCCGGTTAAAAATAAAAAATGAATTGAAGATAAATTTTCCTCCCGGCAAAACTCAATCAAATACCTAACCATTAGCTCTGCGCATTCATCAAAAGAATAATGGGGATGGACCAGAATACGCACCCCCGTGGTCGGGGTAAAGGGTATCGCCACCACTGCTTTGGGATAATAAGGGAGTCTTGCATTTTGATATGCCCGGGCCCATTCCCAGTCAAAGATGAATTCGCCGTAGGAATCGTATCGAATATAAAAGGTCACGGCTCCAACTACTTTCCCCTTATCGGAGAGCACTATGTAATAAGGGAGCCAGGTTGTTTTTGGCCCTACGCAGCCCGACTCCTCGAGTGCTTCTAAAAACTCATACTCCAGAAATGGGTTGTCCGGGTCTACAATATGATTGTATTGCTCCTTGTCGATGTGTTTTATGGAGTCATAAATATTGATATTTAGCTTCTCCAAACTATCCTTGCTACCTATTTCTAAATACGGCTTTCCCGCTTTTCCCATCTTTTATCCCCGGCTCATGACCCTGCAATCGAACATCTTTCAAATCAGGCTTTCCACAATCCCTTCCCCGATATAATACTTTTTAATTCTACCTTAGATTTAATTGACAAGTGTTAACTCTTCGTGAGATAATGGTGACAAGAAGTTACCCGTAAGTATCGGATGGTTAAAATATGAAAAAAGATTCGAAGCTTCGTTTAAACATTCAGATAACTCTTCTCTCGATAACGATGGTTCTCTTGATTAGCGTCCAACCAGGCTTGGCCGATCTTCCTCCTAGCGCCTATAAAGAAATGCAAGAATCTGCACCAGAGTACATTGATATCGAGGTCCTAAAAGTAAAAACAGAAAAAGTGACGGACGCTATTATGGTAGACATTGAGGCAAAGGTGACAGGGGTCAAGCGATCAGAATCTAATCTTAAAGCAGGAGATACAATAGTTATAAGATATTTCCACGACACCAGGGGTCTAATCGGTCCAGCGCCAATACCTATACTAGATGAAGGGAAAAGTTACCCTGCATTTTTAGTAAAAGAAGACGGAAACGACTTTTATCAACCGTCGGCAATGGGGAGAAGCTTTTCGGTTGTTAATTAAGTGCTTCTTCATGCTTTAAAAGCAGTGTCTAAAATCTGCCGCACTGGTTTCCAGACTATTTCGTAACCAGCCAGGCCCGGCTCCAGATGCGGTATATTCCGTGATACTGATTCTCCACCATAAACCCAAAACAAAGACTCTCCTTCGCCCAGTCTCCGTCTCCGCCCATCACCCCGCTCAGCTCCTGACTCATACCTGTTCCCCACGTCTTCTGTTGATTCTCGATAAACTTCCAAACAAGCTCGCCAATGCTGATATTCTGGGCAAGTAGAGACTCCGAATCTTTGTCAGTTTCGGCGCGGAACACATTCGCAAGCGCAAAGCGACTTACGATTCTGAGCTGGGTCAGGTAACGCTCTTCAACTGGATTGACCGCATGTCCAATAAAAACAGCATAGTCCTTGAGATGGTGATAAACTCCGAGTAAGCGGAGGAAAACCTGCACCTCTGATTCGCTCGGTCCGTCATCGAAATAAATCACCCCTCCTGCCGGCTCAGTTATAGGAGCGCCGTGGAATGGGTGGTTTGTGTGGGAATGATAACTGTAATAACCGGAGGGCAATCCGGATAACGTGGATAAAGGGTCATCCCAAGGACGTATTGGAAACGGACCTTGAAATCCCATGCCCATAGGGGCAAATAAGCTCAGGTCTCCCGGTTGTATTTCCAATTTCTTACCCGGCCAAATTGGAGGTGAAATCTTAATCAGGTCTTCGAGGTTATCGTGCTTCTCACCCATCTGCTTTTTCCTCTTATTAATAAGGTCTTTCATCTCTCCTCGCCATCTCCTCAAGATAAGCAACAACGCGGTTATATTCATCATCACTCTCTATTGTCTGGAAGATTGTCTGGTTATTCCTTTGAACAAGACGTACAACCACCAAACTATCTTTGTCCATGGGCAAAAGCAAGGCATACTCGGTGTCTTCAAATTCAAATATGTCAAGGAGCTTGCAGGGTATGAATTCCCGTCTTCACCTTCGAGGGTTATGACTGCATCTTTTTCATCATTCATGCTTAATTCTCCTGATATATCATCCAGCTTTCACTCAGACAAATATATGAGCCGACGAAGGCACTGGTAATATGACCCCGCCTACTTGTCTTTAGGCTTGATCCGCCTCCTCCTTTTCTTTACCGTCCAGGAACCGTAGTTCTTCTTCAAGCTCCCGCTTTTACCGATATTTTCCGGGATGACCGTAACTTCGAAATCCCCGCCAACCTCCTCGCTGCACTGGACACACAGCATCGTATCCGGCAGAGCCTCCAGCCGGGCAGCGGGAATCTCTACATCACACCTCTGGCAAAACCTCGTTCCCATAATCATTCAATTTCCTCCTTCCTACGATACAGTAAGATGCCTATATCGGGCAATTCCAGGAAGACTAGCGATTTAGTTTACACATTGCCTGGGCGAAATAGTAGACGGGACTTCCGGCACGAGCTCTACGGCGAATCACCCGCACCACACGGCCATCCCTGCGTGCATTGACAGCAACAAAACGCCCGATCCTACGCCAGCCCTTCTCCGTAAAATAAAATCGGGCACGTTGGTCGGCGATATCGAGTTGTTTCAGATTAAAGCCATCCACCCCGGCCATAAAAGCACCCAAAATGCGAGATGGAATGCGCCCAGGAATGCCTATTGCGCTGCATATGATACGGTAAATCATAATTCAATTCCGATTGGTAAATTAAAAGTCATCTCAAGAATGGCATGTCATGCTGAGTGCAACGAAGCATCTAGGTTTAAGTAGGAGAAGTTGAGAGATTCTTGAAGATAGCTTCTAGCCTTTTTCTCCTGGATTCAGCTTTTTCAGCTCTTCTCGAAGCTCCATCCACAAAGTGCCTAGTACATTTCTCCCCACCCATTCCCCATTTTCCAAAACAGCGCCCCAAAATTTGGCAGAGCCTCCCGGGCGAGCCGTGCAGTCCTCAATAATCAGGGCATCGCCGGTATCAATCAACATCTGCTTAAGCTCCGGATGCTGTTCCAGTTTTAGCTTTAAACATAGCCTCATTCTCTCGATGTCGTCGCTTGCTTCGTCCCACTCGCTGATTCGGTTAAGAAGATGACGGTGCTTCTTGGCAACCATTTTGGCTGACATAGGCGATTTCTGAGCCCGAATTTCTTCCATGATTTCAGGATATTCTTGAAACCGGAGTGCCTGAAACAAGGCTTCGGTAGTACGGTATGTTTTTCCTTCGTATTCAACGGGATAGGGAGACATGTTCCCCAGCCAACCATAGGGCAGCCTGACCTTGGTGAATGCGATGATTCTTGATTCTCCCACTTTCATGATGTTAAGCCTCGTTACCTCATGTGCGTTTTTACTCTTTTGTAAAGTATTGTTTTGCTTCTGGCCGTTCGTCCTGAGCCCAGTTGAAGGGCGAACACCGCTACTTTCCAAGTCATTATTCACCAATCATAGTAATACTTTCTTAAACCTCCAAAAGGGCCTAAGTACCATCCGGTCCACTCGTAGCCGTATGTCCACTGCACTATGCCTTCCACCCGAGTACCAAAAAGAAACCATGGTCCATATCGGCGAAATTTGATATCATGAACCTCGGAGAGCGAATTGGCAGTGGCATAGACACACCATTTGATCTTGTTATCCCCGTCTCGTAATAGCACCGTCGGCGCTGAGTCATTCCCTTTCCTCTTGTAAACCTCGACCCTGCTCGCAGGACTAATAACCAATACCTGTTCAGGATTATCCAACAAATCGCAGTTCTCTCTGGCCTCTCCCGTAAATGGGCTATCCGCCGAAAAAGGGTTTAGGTAGAGAAGAAATACCAAAGCGGCTATAACGAGAAAAACAAAAGCCGCTGAAATCGAGCCTATGGAGATTTTAATAATTCGCCTCATGTTAATTTTTCGAGTAGGGGCTAATCAGATCGACAGGCTCGCTACAGGTTTGTATTCGCCCTGAACAAGCAATGGGCGATCACAAGTCGCCCCTACAATTTTTTGTAAGATTTGGCCACCATGTTATTTTATACTGCTAAAATGCTGACTTCTTAAATTTTTAACAACTCGCCTAATTAAATGTCATTGCCCTGAGTTCCACAGCCAAACCTTGATTCCATCTGGTCTAACTCCCTAAGGATTTGCCGAACCTCGGATTTGAACTCATCCAACTCAGAGAGCGTTTTAAAGTCTTCCTCCGTATCGTCTGTGCTAAATATGGAAATAGTGATAAGGCAAACTCCCAAGCCTATCCATGCTCCCCAGAAAAACCAGAGAAAGAAATCAGAATCAAAAATGCCACTGGAAATACCTGTGATAAGGCCGCCAGTATAGATAAAAAAGGGTAAGACGAAAACACCTTTTATAGTAGAAAAAATTCTATTAAAAAAATCTCCCCACTTACCCTCATCGGCTATCAAACCACCTCCCAGGCTTACCCCGGCAAGCACCGAGGATAAAAAGGGGAAGATGGGCGATAAGACCTGATAAATAAACCCGGAGAGCAGTCCTACAACCAAGGCTCTTATGAACGGTATTCTCAACTCCAAAGTCACGGAAACTATTGAAGTAATTCCGCCAAAAAGGATCGAATAGAATAAAAAAGATGCAATCTGGGATTGATCAAATATAAAAGTTCCGAGAAGGTAAATAAACGTTCCCCAGAAACCACAAATTATTAAAGGTATTAACATGGATTTTAGTTTGTTATTCATGATTGGCTTCTCCGCTTAGTGACCTCGTTCGCCCTGAGCCCAGCCTGCCCTGAACTTGCTGAAGGGTCGAAGGGCAGCTTAAGTGCCTTATACACTTTATGAAACTTAACTTCATCCTTCCCCCGGTTTAACCGGGGGACCTAGGCTCAGAATGAGCGGATTGTTTGCTTTCGTATGTCAAGCGGGATTACAAAACCCGCCTATATTTAGGGCACGCCGCAGCGTGCCCCTACAAAAATCTACTTCTGCTGCTCTCTAGCCTTTGCCTTGTAATCTTTTATTAACTTCTTTCCCGGGTCGGAAGCCGGAGCAGGCGCCGCTACCGACATATCTTCCATAGCCTTACGAAGCTCTTCCTCTTGCTTCACCGTAGCTTCAGTCCTTTGAGCAGAGCTATTAAGCACGGATATTCTTCCCAAGGCCTTTTTAATATTGTCGACTGCGCTATCATAATCTCCACTCTCATAGAATGTAGTAGCCTGGTACATCTGGTATGCGGCATCTACCGATACGCCTCTCGCTGAAACCTCTTTGTTTTCGTTAGAGGCCACCTTATTCATGTCCTCGGTGACTTCATAGTTTAGCTCTTTCTGCAGGCTAACCGACTTTCCGTCTCCAGTGATTTCACTAAACTCCAGGGAGGCGGTTAAAAGTGGGTGCAGTCCAAGGTCATTTGTCGGTGCATTCAACTTCACTAAAATGTTCCGTTCTTGGCCGCCGAAGACATCGCCCAGCCTAATCTGAACTTTGCCGTCTTTGATGGCGTGAGTATATCCATAGATACTGTTTATCTGCACACCGGGAGCAAGGGAAAGGTAAATAACCGAGTCTTTAGCCACGGTCGCCAGTATTTGACCGAACTCCTTCTCGAATATCCGGGTAAGCTGGGTCGGAGACTCGATGAAGTAGTAGTTTCCGGCTCCGTGCTCGGCGATGTTCATCATCAGGTTCTCGTCATAATTCAAGCCCAGCCCCATGGTGGTTATATGAACGCCTCTTTCCGCCGCACTGCTGGCAATACGGCTAAGCTCGCCTATATCGGTTATCCCCACGTTGGCCAAACCGTCGGAAAGAAGAATCACCCGGTTAACGAATCCTTCACCCACGAGCGATTTAAGCTGGTCAATACCGCTAGTCAGACCGCCGGATAGATTCGTCGAATCGGTCGGGTAAAGGGAATCAACTACGGATAACGCACTTTGTTTGTCCTTCAAGAACTGAATTCGATAAATCAACTCCACTTCGGTGGAATAGGCAACGATACCTATTCTGTCGCTGCTTCCGAGACCAGAGATTATCCTTTTAGCCGCTTCCTTTGCGTATTCTATTTTTCCTGCTTCGCTCATGGAGCCGCTTCTATCGATAACCAAGACCAGATTAACCGGTGCTCTTTCCGGCACCCTGATTTCCTGACCCTTGATTTGCAGGTTCACCAAAACCTCTCCGTTAGAACCCCTGTGGACATAAGGATGGCTTGATTTGATGTCCCACGAAACCGTACCCGTGTTTGAGTCTATAGGCCGTGGTATGGTGGGAAAAGCCTTCAAGTATCTTCCCCCTATGACAAGGGCAAATAAACCCAGAATAAGAACCAATAACAGCGCATTACTCTTTAATCTCATTTCTACTTCCCCCCTTTCTTGATGTTTCTTTTGAGTGCTTCAATCTCTTCGTTGATTAACTTCTCTTCCCTCTCCCGAGCTTCCTCTTCCTTCTCCTCTCTTATGAAGGTGTGCTCGCCTTCTTCCTCTATCCTCTCCTCCATCTTCCGCATAATGGAGAAGGGCTCCTCAAAACCAACCTCGTCAACCGCCTCTACTGCTTTTGTCTTATCCGACATGCCTCTTCTCAGCCTAATGTCCTTGATAAGCACGTTCCTTTTTGCTTTCACCATCTGAACCCGGTCTTCCAGCACCTTGAGCGCATCTCCCATTTCTTTTAGCTTCTCCTCGTCCCTTGTCTGGCTGATATTTAGCTTTCTCTCTTCCTCTTCGAAGTCTCTTCTTTTCCGGAGAGAATCCCGGGCATTTTCCTCCATATCCTTCTTGATAAACTCCTCCGCACTTTTCTGCCAGTAGGAAACCTGGTCACGAATTCTTTTAAGAAGACGCTCTCGTCCGTTTGACCTGAATTTGAGTGCAGCATGCCTTGCTCTGGCACTTTCCAGTGCTTCCTCCATCTCCTCAACTGCCTGATTGATTATCTTTTCCGGGTCCTCCGCCCTTGTTATCCAATGGTTCAGCTGAGATTTAAGCAGAACTCCTATTCTTTTCCCGAAGCCCATTTGAATATCCTCTATTTAGGTTTTTAGGGTTTATTACGAATGAGACCAGAAAAGGATTTAAAAGGAAGGTTTTTAATATTTTTGGGTATAACCTGGGTGAGGTTTAAGGTTGAAAATTAAGAATGAATGTGAAGATAGATAATTGCTGGTTTAAGTCAATCCAGTAATGTTTACAGCCGAATTGGCCGTTCCACATATACCATCAGCTTCTGGCAAACTACATCTTGTATTTCCCGAAGTCGCCGGCAGGAATCTTGTCGAGCAGGTCGGATAGCTTATCCTTATCTTCGTCAATCTCTACCTTCTTCGATTTTTCCAGCACCTGGTCGTTCACAAAGATTGGAGAACCAGTTCGGAGGGCTATGGCTATTGCATCGCTCGGCCTGGAATCGATTATATGTTCCTCGCCGTCCCGCTTCAGGTGTATCTCGGCATAGAATGTGTCGTTTCTTAAATCGGTAACCTCGATTCGGGTCACGGAGAATTTCACGCTATCCAGCAGATTTTTGACCAGGTCATGTGTGAGCGGCCGAACCCGTGGAGTTTTTTCTAGCTCCATGGCAATGGAGCTTGCTTCCATGAAACCGATCCAGATTGGAAGCACCTTTTCCCCGGTGAGGTCCTTCAGGATTACGATCGGGCTATTAGTGAACGGGTCTAAAGCAATACCTGACACTTTCATTTCCAGTAACATGCTTCACCTCCATTAAAGATTTTCCGCCAACTCACCCCGGAGGGAGTTTGTAAATCCCTCTGTAATCTTTACCTTTACTATTTTACCCTTGTAATCCTTGGTTCCAAGAAAATTTACGATACGGTTGTGGGTCGTTCGGCCAGAAAGGCACTCCGGGTCATTCTTGCTTTCACCCTCTACTAACACCTCTTCAACCTGCCCGATCCTGCCTCGGTTTTTAGCGGAGGTGATCTCCCTCTGAAACTCTAGTAATTGGGATAGCCTCCTGCCGGCTACGTCGTCAGGAATAGCACCGGGCAAGTCTGCTGCCGGCGTACCCGGACGGGGTGAAAATTTGAAAGAAAAGACACCATCGAACCGAACCTCTTCTAGTAATTTCATAGTGTCGTCAAAATCTTCCTCTGTCTCTCCCGGAAATCCTACGATTATATCCGTGGATATAGCTATATCCGGGACAGCATCCCTAAGCCTGTTCACAGTGTCTTCGTACCATTCTCTTGTGTAAGTCCTTTTCATGTTTGCCAAGACCCGGTTAGAGCCCGATTGAACCGGGAGATGGATATGATGACATATCTTCTCCACTTCCTTTATAGCCTCAATCATCTTTTTAGTAACGTCACGAGGATAAGAGGTGGTAAAACGAACCCGAAGTAAACCTTCTACCTCGGCAACCATCCTCAAAAGGTCTCCAAACTTGTAGCCGTCCATTTTCCAAGAATTTACGGTCTGTCCGATAAGGGTGACTTCCTTTGCCCCTTTTTGCACCAGGCTTCTTGTTTCCCTGAGAATATCCTGGGCTGGTCTGTTGATTTCTTCCCCTCTTACGTATGGGACTATACAGTAAGTACACCTCTTATTGCAGCCCTGCTGTATCGAGACGAACGCGGTGACCTTACCTTCTTCATGATAAGGTTCAACGTCAAAAACCTCTTCTATGTCCAATGCGGTTTCAACGTGCCTCCCATTCTCGCTCTCGACCTTATGAACCACCTCAGATAGCTTGGGAATGGCTCTAGGCCCTAGTACAAAATCGAGATGAGGTATCTTGTCGAGAAGTTTTTCTCCATACAGTTGAGCTACACACCCGGTGACACCCACTATCAGGTCAGGATTCTTAGACTTTAAGTGTTTGAACCTTCCCAAACTGCTGAGGGCCTTTTGGTCTGCTTTCTCTCTGATAGCGCAAGTGTTAATTATCACCACGTCGGCCTTCCGGGGATCATCCGTGGTTTCCATGCCCAGAGTTTCTCTGATCCGGTCGGAGTCGTATTCGTTCATCTGGCAACCGTATGTTTCTAGATACAAATACTTCTTCATATTTAATTAACAATGTAACGCTTTGACAGGGGTAAGTCAAGGAAAAAAGAATGGAAAAACCCACCTGCAGACAGTAGAATTTAATCGAATGTGGTAGCGGTCTTAGTCAGTTAAATTGTGTTGACACATTTATGGAAATTTAGTAGGCTAGAGCCTACATTCAGCCGGGCAGAATCGGTTAGGAGGAAAACATGAGCAATGAGACCGTGGATGCAACTACGGCCAGGCCGGGAGTATTTAGCTGGTACAAAGATATAAACGAGTATCAATGGAAGGCTTTCATAGCGGCATTACTAGGATGGACCCTGGATGCTATGGACCTCCTCCTGTTCGCATTCGCCGTGAGCAGTATAGCAGCAGTATTCGACCTCTCCCCGGCTCAGGTAGGCACGCTTTTCTCGGTAACACTTTTCTCCTCGGCTTTTGGTGGAGCACTATTCGGAGTAGTGGCTGATTACGTCGGAAGGGTCCGCGCTCTGACTTATACCATCTTGTTGTATTCTCTCTTCACCGGGCTTAGCGCCTTTTCTCCCAACGTAGCTTTTCTACTGGTTTGCCGTTTGATCCTGGGCCTGGGCATGGGAGGGGAATGGGCATCCGGAGAGGTTCTTGTAGCCGAGGCCTGGCCACGGCAACACCGGGGTAAGGTAATAGGTATGGTACAAAGCGGCTGGGCAATCGGCTACATATTGGCGGCGTGCCTGGCCACCCTGATAATACCCTTTTTCAAACAGGGAGTTACATATACTCTCCCTACCCCATTCGGCTCGCTGAGTTTTGACGGAATTGACCTTGGTTGGCGAATACTTTTCTTCATGGGGATTCTGCCCGCTTTCTTGGTTTTCTATATCAGAAGACACCTTGATGAACCAGAAATTTGGAAAAAAACCTCGGAGATGAGAAGACAGGGCAAACTGGGAGAGGAAGGACAGAGCTTTACCCTGAGTCAAATATTCAAAGGAGACTTACTTACATACACCATACGTGCAGCACTCCTCACCAGCCTTTGCATGATTGCGTATTGGGGCCTTTATTTTTGGGTCCCACAGTTTCTTTCCAGGCCGGTTGAGGAAGGCGGGGTGGGGTTGGGCCCGAAGGGCTTTGCCTGGATCATTCCCATAAACATCGGGGCTTTTATCGGATGTAATACCTTTGGATGGATAAGCGACCGCCTGGGTAGAAGACCCGTTTTTGTTGCCTATCTCCTAGCCATGGCGGTATTGGTTTACTTCTTTGGCCACGCAAAAACCCTGACTATGGTTCTGATATTGGGACCGCTCGTCGGTTTCTTCGGCACCGGCTTTTACTCCGGCTTCGGTGCTCTTTTCGCCGAGATATTTCCGACACGGGCCAGGGGAACCGCTCAAGGGTTCTGTTACAACTTTGGAAGGGGTGTTTCAGCAGTGGCTCCTCCGTTAGTAGGCTTTGTCGCCAGTATATACGGCTACGGGCTTTCTCTTATCACCGTCTCCGTATTCGCCGTTGCCGCGGCTGCCGTAGTCCTAACTTTTCCGGAAACAAAAGGTAAAGAGCTACAAGCGGAATAGGAGTTTTTGAAAAAATAACAGTAGGGATATTTCACGCAGAGGAAGCAAACATCCCCTTTCAGATAACATTCAAGCTAGCGGCGGAATGGCTTCCCGGGACCAAAAGGTCTTTTATTCGTCCGAAGAGGAAATGGAAAGACTCGATATCAGGGATAACGGACTCAGTGCCCACCCTGATTTTAGACTGGCTTCGAGCGGATTTTCTACGACAGGATATCCTATGATCCCCATGTCCGGAAAAAGGGCAGAAGCGGTAAGAAAAGCGATCTTGGGGGAGGAATAGATTTATTACAAATTAATAGAAATTGCTACAATATAATCTTTCCCATCCTTATGAATTTCAGAAAGCAGCGAAATGGCGTTTTAGAAAACTTCAAAGTTGGATAGCCAGATTAATTCTCTAAAATTTAAAGATGTGCAATTATAGGAATCGGTAAAATTACCTCGGATGCTCTGACTCAACCCCACCAGAGGAAAGACTTTATTCATGAGACTATTACGTAAAGCAAATTCCTAAGCACGTCAGTGCCATGCTTTCTACGTCAATGTATTCAATATTACAGATTAGCTCAACCTTTCCCAAGGCTAACAAGCATATAATATAAGTGCCTTAAAATCGGTCTTGCGTGCTTAATTAGTAGGCAAAACACCAATCATTTCAATCATCGCCTTATCCATAACACTTAGCAAATAGATCATAAAACCCGACTAATATCAGGCAAAACCAAGAAATTATCACCCCGTTACTCTCCTTGGCACACCTTTTGCCATCTCATCCCCCAAATTCCCTCTTAAAGGAGGTGCAAGTTAAATGAGGTGCCTAAACTTCGGTACAAAAAAATCGACAAACCTATTGATCGCCCTGCTTCTTTTCCTCACCATCTTCCTTTTATTTGGAGTGCGTGCGGTAGCGCAGGAGGGTGGGGCAGAGGAAGTTCTCTTCACCCAGGAGATGGCCGATGCCATCGCTTACAACAAGATAGCCATCGACACAGTGTGGGTCCTGGCTACCGCCTTCCTCGTCTTCTTCATGAACCTAGGCTTCGGCATGGTCGAATCCGGCCTATGCCGGGCTAAGAACACCGTCAACATACTGTCTAAAAACTTCATCGTCTTCGCCATCTCTTCCCTGGCCTTCTGGATCCTGGGCTGGGGTCTTATGTTCGGCGACGGGAACAGTTTCCTGGGACTAAAAGGCCTTCTCTTTGTCGGCGGGGCAGACAACAGCCCGGCCACCGGTGACGCCTATCAAGGAGTCTATAGCTCTATAGCTTGGACCGGCGTGCCCCTCTGGGCAAAGTTCTTCTTCCAACTAGTCTTCGCCGGTACTGCCGCCACTATCGTCTCAGGAGCAGTGGCAGAGAGAATCAAGTTTAAATCTTTTATTGTTTTTACTTTCATAATTGTCGCAATCATGTACCCCATAACCGGGCACTGGGTTTGGGGAGGGGGTTGGTTAGCTAAGCTAGGGATGTGGGACTTTGCCGGTTCTACCGTAGTGCATTCCGTGGGGGGATGGGCGGCACTAGCCGGCGTTATTCTCCTTGGGCCAAGAATCGGGAAATACAAGAAGGATGGAACTGTCAATCCCATACCTGGACACAGTCTAACCGCAGCCACTATCGGTGCATTCGTGTTGTGGTTCGGATGGTTTGGGTTTAACCCTGGCAGCACCATGGCTGCCGCATGGGCAGACATCGGAAGGATCGCCGTTACCACCAACAGTTCTGCTGCGGCTGCGGCGTTCAGCGCCACCATAGTGTCCTGGATTTTACTGAAGAAACCAGACCTTACCATGATATTGAACGGCTGTCTCTGTGGGCTGGTGGCCATAACCGCTCCTTGCGCTTTTGTCAGTGTGGGGAGTTCGGTGATAATCGGCCTTGTTGCCGGGGTATTGGCTGTTATGGGGGTGCTCTTCTTTGACCGGGTAAAGATAGACGACCCGGTGGGAGCACTAACCGTGCATCTGGTGAACGGAGTATGGGGGACGTTGGCAGTGGGGTTATTTGCACAGGACGTGATAATGCCGGGCACCACCGGGGACGGGTTACTCTTTGGGGGAGGGGCGAAGCTGTTCACGGCACAGTTGATAGGGGTGCTGGCAGTAGGAGCCTTCACACTGGGAGTGGGACTAATAGCCTGGTATGTGATAAAGCTGGTCATGGGTATCAGGGTCTCTCCCGAAGAAGAAATGGAAGGCCTCGATATCGGTGAACACGCCCAAACCGCTTACCCAGATTTCCAGCTAGCCGCAAGCGCACTTACCACCGGTCTATCGAAGATGCAAGCAGAAGCGGTGGGAAAAGCCGTCCTACAACATGAAGGAGAAAAGGCTTAATCCCCAGGTGGAACACATAAACATAAAGTTCACATTGATGAGAATAAATAAATGCAGAAGAAGTTAAACGATTGAACGATTAAAACAAAAGTGCAAAAAACAGATTAAAGGAGGAGTTGACGTGATGAGAAAGCTTCTAAAAACATTGTTCTTAGGGGTTTTGGTTTTACCCTTGGTTAGTACAGGCTCATGGGCTAAGACCCAGCAGGAGCAAATAGACGAGCTCAAGAGGATGATAGAGCAGAACCAGAGGGAAAACCAGGAACTTAGGCAAAAGCTCGAACAGATTGAAGCCGAGCGAGCTACAGAAAAAATGAAAGTCGAGGAATTTATGACTAAGGAAGAGAAAAAAGACGAGGAACTCTCGACTCTTTATAACATATTCAAGAGGATTGACCTGGGCTTCTCTGTGGACACGACTTATCAATATGTATTCAACCATCCCGAGAATGAACCCATACAGTTGAGGTCTCTTTATACCGAGGATAACCAATTTGCCATCAACGCTTTTACCATCACCCTGGCAAAGACACCGGTTATGGAGGAGAGCTTTTGGGACTTGATAGGTTTTAGGGCCGATATACTGTTCGGCGAACAGGCAGACAACCTGGCATCAACCGGATTTGGAGATGACGTAGTTGCCCCTTATCAACTTTACCTGCATGTTTTAGCGCCAGTGGGCAACGGTATCGGAATCCAAGCTGGAAGATTCGTCACGCTGGCCGGTTATGAAGTAATAGAGGCAAAGAACAATCCCAACATCACCCGTTCAATTCTGTTCGGTTTCGCTATACCGTTTACCCACACCGGGATAAGAACAAGCTATTCCGCCGGCCCTCTGACCTTTTATGCCGGGCTGAACAACGGGTGGGACGTAACCGAAGAGACGAACGATGCCAAGACCATCGAGGGACAAATAGCTTTAGCCTTACCAGACATTGCACCTTCCGTTACTAATATATCTCTTGCCGTTACAGGTTATTTTGGCGAAGAGACTAGCGACGACCCTGCTTTACTATACGACGATTGGCGCAACCTGGTCACCGTCGTTGGTTCAGTCACCTTATTTGACATTTTGAAGTTGGTAGCAGATGTTGACTTCGGCTGGCAGAGGGGCATCACCAGCGTGGATTTAGGCTTAGACGACGACCAGGCATTCTGGTGGGGCGTTGCTGGATACGCCATAGTTGACCTCCACCCGGCAGTAGGATTCGCGGTGAGAGCCGAGTATTTTGACGACCAGGAAGGTTTCAGGACAGGGCTAGAACAAAAGCTATTTGAAATCACCCCGACACTGGCGATAAAACCCTTTAAGGGACTTATTTCCGGTAATAGATATCTGGATAATTTTGAGTTTAGAGCGGAATTCAGGTGGGATCACTCTAATGAAGAGTTTTTCGTAGATGACGATGGCGGTCTAAAGGAAAACCAATATGGTATAACCGGACAGCTTCTTTACTGGATAGATTTATAACGAACTAAGGAAAAATCTCTCCGTATCTCCTTTTGTGGGCAAGGGCAGGACAGCTTAGGTAATACAACTCCCGACTCGGCTGCTCCTGCCCTTTTGTTTCCATAATGTAGATAACCCAAGCCCCCACCAAGCCTTAAAGAGCAATCTCCTACTTGCACGACCGAAAAGGGTTAGGTACACTCAAGCTCTACTCAGCCAGGAATAAATAGATAGAATAGGTAATACAATTCCATATGTTTCGTAATCCCTCGAAATCATTCACACGCCCGGATAGCTCAGTCGGTAGAGCAGAGGACTGAAAATCCTCGTGTCGGCGGTTCGATTCCGTCTCCGGGCATAACCTAAATTCTCCAAATACCACTGCTAGTCCTCAGTAAATTTTTGATTTTCTCTCGTAAATTAAATATACAAACCTGTTTTTCTTAATGGGATTATTCGACCATTGGTTTTATCCTTTTAATAACCCTTTAAAAGACTGAGCGATAATTTTAAGAAGGTAACCCAAGATTTAAGACAAAGGTAATATAACGGACAAAAATTAAACTTTTTTTTCACAAAAAATTTATTCAAAGGTCCAATTGTCTTGCCCCCGGTAAAGGCTCTTTAATTGAATTTGTACAAGGAAAATGGAATTCACAGAACTGGATAGAGAGCTTACCGGACTTTTAGACCTGGAACAGGGCTGTGTTTTTGCACTGAAGCCAAAGAAGTACGACAACCGGCTTGAATTTATTTATCCGGACGAACTTAAAGGGCTTACTGTGCCATTTATCTACCAGGGCATAATTTGGGACAAAGTAGTCATGAACAAAAGCCCGCTTATTCTAAATGACTTTCAGGAGGAAATTGATATTATCTATTTAAATTCCCTGACCATGGAAGGTACGGAATATTCAATAGCCAAGATGATCGCCTACCCGATCTGCCTGGCCCGTCAAATATGCACCGTTATACTGGTTGTGAGAAAAAACCAAGCTGGTACAAATTTTCAAAACTTCATCGGAGAAGACTTGCAAAAGATAAAATCGGCAGTTGATAAGATGACTTACCTTCGACTGGTGAATTCGGCTTAATCAACTTTGTAAACCGTAGCCGCGCCTCTTAATTGAAACGACAAATTAGCACACATATGCAGAATAACCGAAGGCTCTCAGAAAGAATACCGACTAGACTGAAGGTACTGCATGGAGTATCAGGGGCCAACTTTACTGGTCATACCTTGAACATCTCCTCGAATGGATTAGCCATCCAGTCTCCGATTATCTTCCCAGCCAACCGCAGGATTTGCATAGATTTATATATCGGCCATGAAGCCACAAAATTAGACGGCGTTGTGGTATGGTCAATCTGGGATAAAAATACCTTCAATTCAAGAATGGGAATAAAGCTCTCACAAAATATCGACAAGCTGATAAGAACCAAGTTCTCGATCGTTCCCAAGCTCTATAAAAATAACGATGGTAGCACCATGAAGTAGAAAAGATTTAATAATTATCTGAATCTATTCAGGGTTAGAGGGTAAATTCGGAGGAGTCACTCTTGATCTAATTGTTCTTCTCTCTCTTTTATCTGTCTTTCCCTCGTTTCAGTCCGGTCTCTTACTTTTTCCGGTAGGCTAACCGTTTCTTGAAAATAAGAGGGGCTATTTTGCCGTTTACTGTCTAGGGACTCCAATAACCGGATAATTCCCATGACTATTATGATAACCAGAATTAACCCGATTAAGAGATCTTTAAGATTCATAGCTTAAAATATAGCTTACGGGTTAAATCTCTACTTATCTTCCCGGCCTCATGGAGATATATCTCATATAATAATGGCCATTCGGGCCATATCTCCCTAGTCCAATGAGCCGGTATCGGGCTGGGGACCCGCCCCCCCCGCTATATCCTTCCGCCAATTTATCCAAGAAACAAGAAAATGCTTGCTATATCGCATAAATTTAGTATAAAATTAATTAACTAATTCCAGGCAATAGATGTAAAATGCTGCCTTTCCGGAGGTAAAAATAATGAGATTTGGCGACTACCTTAAGAATAGAAGGAAACAAAAGAATATAACCCAAGAAGACTTGGCCCGGGCACTGGGCGTGTCCAGCGTATTTGTGCATCAACTCGAAACGGGCAAAGTCGACGCCCCATCAATGGACCGGTGCCAAAAGATAGCGGATGTCTTGGGAGTACCTTTGAACGAGTTATGGAATGTTGCCAGAAAGGAAAGATTGAAAAGATTCATGGAAAGGGAAGGAATTTACGAGGATGATACCGAGGTTCTGACCGAGGTAGAGAGAATGCTCATAAAGCTATATAGAAGCCTGGACGAGGACCTGAGGCGTGATTTTGGGGGAATGATCTACATGCTTCTCAGACGTTCACAGAACGAAGGAGTCCAAGAAATACTGGAAGAGTTTATGAGATGCGCCTAGAGAACAAGCTGCAAACCATAGCTACTGCTCTTGGAATAGAGCTATGTATCTTTGCTCTTGTTGGATTGGTGTTTCTTTTCCAGTTCGATAAAGCAAAGACCGAGCTGGTAACTAAAACGAGAGCCATTGCCGAAACGATAGGCGACCAAGCCAGTAATTTCTTCTCCAATGTCAGCGAGGATAAAACCAGCGACGCATTCTTCATGTTTTTGGATGAAAGGCTTGGCCGAAAAAAGTTATTCAACACCTTTGAGATAGCACCGAAGTTTTTCAGCGTTGTTTTTAAAAGAGACGTGGAAGCCGGAAAGGCATCTGGCTATTTTATGCAGGATTTTTATCCCGAGGGAGGATACGCCGTAAAAAGACAAAACGGTGTGATCTCCGTCTCCGTTCCCTTTACCGTTCAGGACCAAAGTGGAGAACCTTTTGGGATCGTCAAGATTGATTCGGACACGAAAGCAATAGCCAAAAAAGTAGTAGCCGATAATTTCCTCCTGTACGCGGCCATGCTAATAGTCCTGAATAACCAGGCTTTCATCTTATATATACTCATGAGGAGGAAGAAAGAAGTAGTATTCGAGAAAGGATACCTCAAGGAACATTCCATCGGTGCCCTGAAGATCATGCATAAGGTTCTTGGAGACATAATCCAAGACCACGAAATAGACACAGAACCGACTAAAAAACAGACGGCAGATAGCAATAAAAAGGTTATTTCCATCTCGGAACTGGTTGAGAAAAGAAAGAAATGAAAAAGCTTTTTATCCTTGTTACAGTACTGATGCTTTTCCTCGGGGCTTGCGCCGGGCCGGAGGTAGACGGGTCTGTAACCCTAGACGGACCTGTACTTGAAAGCATAAACAGAGAGGGTTTTCTTGAGTTCAACGGCGTAGTGGTCAATTCTGGAGATACGCCGGTTAGGTCTGTCTACGTAGTTATGATGCTCCGAGACGAGGATGGAAAGGTTATAGAAGCGACTTCTACATCCGTCTTAGGCGATGATCCTAACCGTTTACTTTACCCATCGGAAAGGGCCTTTTTCAGCATTACCGTAAAATCGGACCCTCAAAGTGTGGCTTCAAAAGACGTAGAGATCTATTATGATGAATCAGAATCCGATTTGCCGCCTTCGTCATGAAGCCGTTTTTTAACGGCACTCCCTAATATACTTAAATCTTTAAAAATTATCAGCGTTCAAACCTATCTAAAATAAGAGATTGCTACGCGGGGATCGGAGGTAGTTATGAAATTCCGGGAACCGGAACGCAATGACCTGGAAGGAAGGCGGTGTTTAGTGAGAAACAACGTCCCCCTTCGGTCATTGCGAGGGAGTCCTTCGGCAGCTCAGAGCCTGTCCTGAGCTGGTCCCCGATTTAATCGGGGAAGGAATAAATTCCACGACCGAAGCAATCCCATTTCTAGAAGCCGGTATTACCAAGAATTTCATATGTCATTTGAACTTATATGCTTTGGACAGCATTTACGTAACAAACATAAAGAGGGCAACCTGATTTTAAAGAGTGTTTATATCTGTCTAAAAGCCTTGTTTTACGAGAGTGAACGGTTTGGTTTCTAATTATTTTGGATAGCAGTATCAGCGATAACTTAAATATTATCCGAGCCTGCCAGCCCTATAATAAGCTCTACACGGCGATCAACAGCCCCACTGCTTCCTATAGCTTTATCGACACCAAGCCCAACTGCTTTGAGCCTTTCCGAAGGCAGCCCTCTAGAAATCAGATAGCCTTTGACTGCATCAGCCCTTTCCTGTGATAACTTAACATTATCACCTTCCGATTTGAGGTCATTCGTATAACCGACTACATCAACCGGGAGGCCGGGATATTCGGCCAAGACGGTGGCCAAGGCGTCAAGCGATGGGTAAAAGTCAAAGAGTATGATGGTTCCGGAGGGAGCGAAGAGCTCAGGGAAAACAACTTTGACTCCCCCTTTTATTATTTCCGCTTTCGCACCGTAAATTGAGGATATTTTCCTTCTTATCTCGTCTCCCAGGTCGTATTTGATTTTAGATTCATCAAAAGCCTTCCCGGCAAGGGCGATAGCCTTCTCCGCCATTTCAATCGATCTTTCTTCCTGGCCTAGGTTTAAACTTTCTTCTGCAGCCTTATAGGTCTCGCTCGCTTGGCTCAGTAGCTGTGGGCTAAAATACTCCGCCGACACGCTCTTTGCGGCTTCAATTTTTTGTCCTGCCCTTTCCAGTGTGTCTAGTGCTTTTGAGTACATCAAATCACGGGAAAGAGCTAAACGATCCTTGATTTGCTCTAACTTCAGTACATTCTCCCTCAGTTCATTCTCATGTGCTTTCTTTGTCGAATTTGCCTCTATCAACTCGGAACGTAATTTTTTTACCTCCTCCTCATACAGCCTTTTTCTTCCCATAG
Source organism: Thermodesulfobacteriota bacterium (assembly GCA_035559815.1). Taxonomy (NCBI): domain Bacteria; kingdom Pseudomonadati; phylum Thermodesulfobacteriota; species Thermodesulfobacteriota bacterium. The sequence goes on along the minus strand of DATMAT010000077.1, from coordinate 27,893 downwards.
AAATGACCGTCTTTGCCCTGATTTCTGAAATCTGACGGAGTTCCTCAGCTCTATCCCCGTTCCCCGCCGCTAGTTCCATTTCCGCTTTCTCGTAGAAAGATTTTGCCTCTTTCATCAGTTCCGGGGCATAGGTTTCACCACCCATTATTCTGGCATCCTCTATAAGAGCGTAGCTAATGGCCATCTCCTCATTGGGAGGAAACGCCCTAGAAGCGCAGGCCATAGTGAGTGAAAGCACCAGAATCATAAGACTTTTCATTTCTGTTCTAAATTATTGATCTCCTCTTTAACCTTTAGGTTCGTAGTCTTTATCTCTTCGGTCTGGCTTCTTATTTTCTGGATCAACTCTTCAATCTCGTCTACCTTTTTCTTGCTCTTTGATTCTTCAAGAAGAGCGTTCAAGTAATCAACCTGGCAAGATGCTTTTTCCATCATCAGACTGCTCATAGGGTCCAGGCCGTCCTGACTTAAAGCCCCCCTGGCTGTCTCTATCCATTCTGAAGCCTTATCCAATTCCTCGTCAGGAATATCAGCACCATCGTTTTTAATATTGATAAGCCTATTTTCCAGTTCTTCCAGTCGGGCTAAAGCGCTGTCATAATCATCTTCTTGCGCCGGGGAGGAAAACGCTAATACCATAAGAAATAGCACGGGGAAAATGAAGATAAGGTTCTTCATTTGTTTGACCAGAAAGGGTTAAATATAAAGAAGAGCTTCATATATCATCGGTAGCCATGATATTAAAAACTTTCGTTTATGTTTTCCGTTTTATTATTGGGAAAGTACCTGAACAAATTGAGCATTACAAGTTACATTTTTATATCCGGGTCTAATTAAAGTTTGACAAGGACCGGTCTAATCACAACAAAAGGCATATGAGTAGGTTCCAATGGATGATTCGTAAGTTATATGATAGCTTTATTGTAAAAAGCGGGATAATTGAATGATATTAAATAGACAAGAAGTAAAGACAATCATAGTAATCGGTATTATTATAAGCCTCATAACCGGGCTTCTGGACATTTCCATAAACATCTCCTCCAGACCGTCTGGACTCTCATCCTTTTCCGCTTTGCTTGCCCCTCTCTCCGCAGCGACAATCTTTTCATTATGTCTTTACTTGGTCTTGTGGTTTTTAGTTATTTATCCAATGAGAAACATCGTACGACTGGAGACGATACCGCTAGCCGTCTCCTTCGCCTCATTTTTAGGGATGACCATAACCCTCCTCTCGTTGAACAGACTTATTTACTTCCCCTTGTCCGGCGTTGACTCGTTCAAATTATTTATATCGGTATTATGCTCCTTACTGATTTCAATCGGTGCCTACTTCACCGCAACATTTATTATCAAAATACCCCGATATAGAAATACGGTATCGGCCTTTATCTTTGCAACACCCTTTCTTTTTGCCGAGACCGCTCTTTTTCTGTGGCTTAACTCATACCGTATGGAATCTTTCCCTCGTCTGTCCCCCTTTCTTTTCTGGACGATCTTTGTACTTCTTTTGTCTTTTACCATCGTATTGCTCCACTACCTAAATCGAAAAATTAATATAGTAAGATTGATTCCTCCGTTTGCGGCTCTGGTTATTCTAAGTCCTATATTGGCACTAGCTTTAAACAAATATTTCCAGTCATCACCGGGCCAAATCACTAAAGCAAATAACCAATTCAAGCATGTGATTCTACTGACTGTGGACACCCTGAGAGCAGACGTGCTTTCCTGTTACGGTTCTGAGGAAGTGTCTACGCCCAACATAGACCAGTTAGCCAGGGATGGTATTTTATTCACGAATGCCATTTCCCCTGCACCCTGGACCTTACCGTCTTTCAGTTCAATCATGACCGGGGTATCCCCAATTGTTCATAAGGTCACAAAGGGCAATTCCCAACTTGATGACAATTTCCATACATTGGCTGAGTATATGAGGGACGCCGGTTACTTTACCTCCGCTATCGTATATAATGGGTATCTCAGCCATTACTCTAACTTATCACAGGGCTTTCTTGAGTATAGATTCTTCCCCAAGTACTCAATCGGCAACTCAGCGGGTGTAAAACTATTAGAAAAATTCTTACCCCGGGAATTTGAATCCGACACGACAACGACCGGATTAACCGAACTGGCGAAGGAATGGATTACAACCAACCAGGATAAGGATTTCTTTCTGTGGTTTCATTATTATGACCCTCACGTTCCCTATTCCCCTCCGCCTGAATTTCTCCCGGAAGGAGAGCCACCGCCTAATATTGGTACCAGCTTTTCAGAACCATGGCGCATTCGAGGTGGAGACTTTGCCCCCACATCGACCGAAAAAAACTGGATAAGAGACCTTTATCTGGGAGAGGTGCGTTACGTGGATGATAGCATTGGGAAATTCCTAGATCACTTAAAGAAGCTGGGCCTGTATGATGAATCCTTGATCGTCCTTACCAGCGACCATGGGGAAGAGTTTTGGGAACATGGAGGCTACGAGCATGGACACAGTCTATTCAACGAGGTGATCCGAGTCCCACTCATAATAAAGCTTCCCGAGTCTATTACCTCAAGAGCAATCGACGATAACGAGAGATCTACAATATCGACGGCTGCAGACGGAAAAATAGACGAAACTGTGACCACCCAGAGCATAATGTCCACTATTCTGGATACTTGTGGAATAAAATACGATGTCGATTACCCTTCTGCAGGCTCCTTGGGGGCCTTGTTGAAGAACTGGGATGGCCACGTTGAAGAACCGATAATCAGTTCCGGCTTGCTCTACTTCGAAGACCAGGAATCGGTGACCTTTAATGGGTCAAAATACATCCGCTTCACGGAGACAAACCGGGAAATACTTTATGATTTAATCCAAGACCCCGGTGAACGGATTTCCGTGTTGAGCTCCTCACCCCAAAAAGCAGAAAGCGCTAGAAATATCCTGAGGAACCATACCAAAGTAGCCGAAAAAATAAGGGAAAATAACGGCATAGCAAGCGGTAAAGAGGTGGAATTTGACCAGGAGACAAAGGAAAAACTCAAATCTTTAGGCTACTTACAATAATATTCAGTATTTCTCCAAGCCCACTTATCAAGCTAAATCTACCTTGCCAATCCCATTAATTTTAGATACCCTTCTAGGGTTTGACGGAGGTCCCTATGCACAATCTACAAAGGGTTGACCCGGAAATAGCAAAGGCCATAAGGTCGGAAACAGAACGCCAGGAGTGGAAGCTTGAGCTAATTGCCTCGGAGAATTACGTAAGCGATGCCGTCCTCGAAGCAATGGGCTCCGTGCTGACCAATAAATATGCCGAAGGACTGCCCGGCAAAAGATATTATGGCGGATGCGAATTTGTGGACGTGGCCGAATCATTAGCCATAGAGAGGGCAAAAAAGCTTTTCGGGGCGGATGCAGTCAATGTGCAGCCGCATTCGGGAGCGCAGGCAAACATGGCCGTTTATTTTACCGCCTTAAAACCTGGGGACACTATACTGGGTATGAATCTGGCTCACGGAGGACATCTCACACACGGAAGCCCGGTCAATTTCTCCGGAACCCTCTATAAAGTGGTTCCCTACGGCGTGAGAGAAGACGATAACCTCATAGACTACGACCAGGTAAGGGAGCTTGCCCTAGAGCACCAACCAAAGTTGATCGTTGTAGGATGGAGTGCCTACCCCAGGAAAATCGATTTTAAAAGATTTCGAGAAATAGCGGACGAATGTGGAGCGCTCCTCATGGCCGACATAGCCCATCCTGCGGGATTGGTGGTGGCCGGGCTCTACCCTACCCCGATACCATACTGTGATTTTGTGACTACCACTACGCATAAAACGCTCCGGGGTCCGAGAGGCGGCATGGTCATGATGAAAAAAGAGCAGGAAAAAGCGGTCAACAGCAAGGTTTTTCCGGGAACGCAAGGCGGGCCTCTAATGCACGTTATTGCGGCAAAGGCGGTAGCATTTCACGAAGCGCTCCAGCCCAGTTTTATCGAATACCAGAACCAAATCGTAAAGAATGCCAATACGCTGGGGGAACGCCTCAAGGAAAGGGGCTTCAAGCTCGTCTCCGGAGGGACTGATACACATTTGGTCCTGGTAGACCTGAGGGAGACGGAGATAACCGGTAAGGTAGCCGAGGAAACCTTGGAAAAGGCCGGGATCACCGTGAATAAAAATGCAATTCCTTTCGACCACCGGCCCCCGGCAGTAGCCAGCGGTATAAGAATCGGCACACCGGCAGTTACCACACGGGGAATGAAAGAGAACGAAATCGAAGTCATCGCCGGGTTCATCTACGAAGCATTAAACAACATTGGAGATGAAAAAACGCTTTCCCGGATTAAAGAGGACGTTAGAGAACTATGCAATAAATTCCCTATATATCGGCATAAGCTAACTTAAATGAAGTGTACTTTTTGCGGTAGCTTGAAAAACAGGGTCATTGATTCCCGCCTAGGAAAAGATGGGCTGGCCATCAGAAGGCGGAGAGAGTGTCTTGACTGCAAAAGGCGTTTTACTACCTATGAGCGTGTAGAAGAAGTAGACCTGCTTGTAGTAAAAAAGGATGGCCGGAGGGAGCCTTTTGACAGAAACAAGATAATCAAGGGCATGCTCAAGGCGTGTGAGAAGAGGCCCATAAGCGTGAAGCTCATCGAGGATTTCGTCTACGAGTTCGAGAGAGAGCTACAGGAAAGAGGGGTGAGAGAGGTAGAAAGCCGGGAGGTCGGAGAAAGAGTGATCAGGAAGCTCTACGAACTGGACGAGGTTGCCTATGTAAGATTTGCATCGGTTTACCGGTCTTTCAAAGATATAAATCAATTCATGGAAGAACTAAAAGAGTTGCTGAAAGATAAGGAAACCACCAAGGTAGTGGAGAGGGCTGAGGGAGGACACGGCTCCAGGCTTCCCCTTGAACTCATCAAGAGCGAGGGCGAGGAATAGAGGATGCTCATTGATACCCATGCACACCTGGAGATGCTTGAGGGTGTGTCGGAGGTTATTCAAAGGGCAGAGGAAGCAGGTCTGGAGAAGATAGTTGCAGTCTCATCCAACCTAACATCATCAGAGAAGACCGTAGATATCGCCAAAAATTTTCCCATGGTGTTTGCTACTGTTGGCATCCACCCGCACGAAGCATCAACCATGAACGACCAGGTGTTCTCAGAAATAGAGAGGCTGGCCAGGGAACGAAAAAAAGTGGTGGCAGTCGGAGAAACGGGTCTAGATTATCATTATATGCATTCGCCACGTGAAGTTCAGGTTTCATCATTCGTAAAACAGATCGATCTAGCTAATAGACTGGCGCTTCCCCTGGTTGTTCACGTTCGGGATGCCCACGATGACGTTATTAAGGTTTTAAAAGAACAAAATAGGAATAACCTAAAAGCGGTCATCCACTGTTTCACCGGGAATTACGAAACGGCAATGAAGTATATTGAAATGGGCTATTATATTTCATTCTCAGGCATAATCACCTTTAAAAACGCCGAGGAGATAAGGGAAGCGGCAACTAAGATTCCAATCGAGAAAATGCTTATCGAGACAGACTCCCCCTATCTTGCCCCTGTACCCTATCGAGGAAAAAAGAACGAGCCTGCTCATGTGAAAGCCATAGCCCAAAAAATAGCGGAGTTGAGAGGGATTTCATTCGAGGAAATAGAAGAAGAAACCACAGCCAACGCCAGGTATCTCTTTTCGTTTGGTACATCTTGATTATTTCCGCTTTGCCCGACACAAGATAATATGGTAGAGACGACCCGGCGGTCGTCTCTACAAATAAAAATTGAAAGACATGTTTACCAAACCAAGAATCGGCATCACCATGGGCGACCCAAACGGAATCGGCCCAGAAGTAATAGTTAAAGCTCTAGCCTGCAGCGAACTCCAGGACCTGTGTACGCCAGTAGTATTCGGAAGCGCAGAAATAATGGAAGAAGCACAGAGACTCACCGGTCTCGGTACCGGATTTGATACGGTGAGCATCGGTCATTTCGGCAAGGATAAACTACATCCCGGATACCCGGAAAAAACGGCAGGAGAGGCCAGTCTTGCCTATATCAGGGAAGCGGTACGGATTGCCCTGGATGGTAAAATAGAGGCGGTTGTTACCGCCCCGATAAGCAAAGAGTCGATCCACCTGGCTGGAGCAAAATATCCGGGTCATACCGAGATGCTCCAGGAACTCACCGGTGCGAAGAGGGTGGCAATGATGTTTGAAGGGGGGAGGTTTCGCGTGGTATTGGTCACGATTCACTGCGCACTTTCCCAGGTCCCCGGCTTAATAAATGAGGAGAAGGTTCTATCCACGATCGAGCTTACTCACGAGTCCTTGATAAGGCTTTTTAGGATAGCCAAGCCCACAATAGTTGTTTGCGGCTTAAACCCTCATGCCGGGGAAGCCGGGGCATTCGGAAACGAAGAGATATTGCATGTCATTCCGGCTGTCATGAGAGCCAAAGAAAGTGGCATCGAAGTCACCGGGCCTATGCCTGCTGATACTTTGTTCTACCACGCTGCTCAAGGTAAGTGGGATGCGGTCATTGCCATGTATCACGACCAGGGGTTAATCCCGTTCAAGATGCTCTCGTTCGATGAGGGAGTCAACATAACTTTAGGGCTGCCGATAATAAGAACCTCACCCGACCACGGCACCGCATATGATATCGCCTGGAAGGGAAAGGCGAATCCTTCGAGCATGATAGCGGCGATAAAAGTGGCGGTTAATTTAGTAAAGAATAAAGACGGCCAGAATAAAAATTGAGTTTAGAGTGCCTTTAACTACTGTCACTTTTGCAGGCACTTCCACATTTCGCTTTTTATTTGTCATTTCGAACGCACGTGAGAAATCTAATAAGCTTTACGACTCGATAATCAACAGCGCCCCACTCTTTCTATTATTATAGATTTCTCCTTTCAGTCGAAATGACATCTCTCCTTATTCCGCCACTCAACATTATTCCCTTCAGTCATTCAAAGACAACAAAGCGTTATGGCAATCTTGTAAACTAAAGCAAATAACTATACGCCTCTCCCGACTTGCATATCAACGGCAGAATTTCCCCCGATTTCCCAAGAATGGTCAGGTCATAAAAGTTGGTATTAATGGTAGGCTCCAAGTTTACTTCGATTACAATTTTCCCGGTCTGCTTGGCCACGAGCCCCATCGAAGCCGCCGGTTCCACGACACCGGAGGTGCCGACAATAAGCATTACTTCGCACTGCTCTATCGCTATAAGAGCCTTGTCAATCAAGGGCATTGGAATTACCTCTCCAAACCAAACTATGTTGGGACGTACTATCGCACCACAGTTGTTACACCTTGGCGGAAGCTCTTTTAGCGGTACGTCGAGGTTTTGTTCGATGATTGCGCAGCGTGTGCATCTTGTTTGCCAAATATTCCCGTGAAGCTCGATTATATTCTTGCTTCCGGCCAGTTTGTGAAGCCCGTCAATGTTTTGGGTTATAAGGTTAAAATTGGGATTATGGCCTTCTAGCTCGGCCAGGGCATAATGCGCATAGTTCGGCTTCGCTTCTTTAACTATTCCCCTCCTCCACTCGTACCATTCCCAAACGAGCTTAGGGTCGTTCTGAAATGCCTCTGGAGTGGCCAGGTCTTCAGCGCGATAATCCCGCCAAAGGCCACCCTGGCCCCGGTAGGTGGGAATTCCGCTCTCCTCGGAGATGCCCGCCCCGGTAAGAACGGTTATACTCGATGCGCGACCTATTAGGTCTGCCGCCTTGGTTATCTTCTCATCAATCTCTAAAATCATAGCTAAAATGTAATGCTATTGCCATATTTTAGCAATACTTAAGCCTTGTTTTCCTTGACAATTCTTCTCTTCCACATAACCTTATAAGACATGCTTGCGGACTACATTCCTATCTTATTAATACTGATACTGGCTATCCTTCTGGCCGGTGTTTTACTGGGAATCTCCTATCTCCTTGGCCCGAGGAGGCAGGCAATAAGGAAGCTAACCCCCTATGAATCCGGCATACCGCCGGTAGGAGATGCCAGGGAAAGATTTACCATAAGGTATTATCTAATCGGCGCGCTCTTCATACTCTTTGACGTCGAATCCATATTCCTCTTCGCCTGGGCCGTTGTATTCAAGGAACTGGGGATGCTGGCCTTCATAGAAATCATAATCTTTTTTCTAATTATCTTAGGTGGTTATTTCTATGTCCTGAAAAAAGGAGCCCTCGAATGGCACTGAACACGAATTCTATTCTTGGAGGGGACGGTTTTATAACTACCAAATTGAGCTCGTTCGTTAATTGGGCGAGGAAAAATAGCCTCTGGCCCATGCCGTTTGGCACTGCCTGCTGTGCAATCGAGATGATGGGTACTCTGGCATCCCGGTTCGACCTTTCCCGGTTCGGGGCAGAGGCAATACGTTTCTCCCCAAGGCAAGCGGACCTTATGATTGTCTCGGGCACTATAACCTATAAAATGGCCTCCGTGTGCAGGAGAATTTACGACCAGATGCCGGAGCCTAAATGGGTAATTGCCATGGGATCATGCACCTGCGGCGGCGGTCCCTTCGACAGCTATGCTGTTGTCCAGGGAATAGACGAGTTCCTTCCGGTCGACGTTTACGTCGGTGGATGCCCTCCCCGACCCGAGGCGTTGATAGATGCGGTGATGAAGATCCAGAAGAAAATAGAGATGGAAGGGGCACCCCTTGTATGAGCCTTGACCTCCAGACCGTTGTCGACTCCTTAAATACAAACCTTCCCGATTCAGTCCTAGATGTAAAAACATTCAGGGGGGAAACTACGCTTATTATCGACAAGAAAAGGGTGAGAGAGGTCTGTTCTCACCTGAAAAATGACTTTGGTTTCAAATTTATAGCCGATATCACCGCCGTGGACTATCTTGGGGTAAAAATTCCCCGCTTTGAGGTTGTTTATCATGTTCACAGATTCGGCCCGAGTTTCGACGACAACGTCAGAATCAGGCTTAAGACCGAGCTTCCAGAAGAGGAACCCAGAATTGATTCCGTAGTCCCGGTGTGGAGCGGTGCAAACTGGCTTGAAAGAGAGGTGTACGATATGTTCGGTATCGTGTTTCTGGGGCACCCAGACCTGAGAAGAATACTGATGCCGGAAGACTACGAGCCGCACCCGCTCAGAAAAGACTTCGACGTCAGAGACCGCGAGGCATCCAAGCGCAGTTTTAAGAGGGCCCTGGAAGAGGGAAGCGAGTAATGGAGAGAATAGAATTCCTCACCGAAGAGATTATAGACAAAGAAACCGGGCTCAAGACCGAGACCATGGTACTAAACATGGGTCCCCAGCATCCATCCACCCATGGAGTGCTTCGGGTGGTGTTGCAGCTTGAAGGTGAAACCGTAGTCAAGGCTATTCCCTACATAGGCTATCTTCATAGAGGGATCGAGAAACTCTGTGAGCATATAACCTACCAGATGTGCCTTCCCTACACCGATAGGATGGACTATGTAGCGGCGATTTGTAACAACATAGGGTTCATACTTACTGCGGAAAAACTCTTGGGTATCGAAAAAGAAATACCGGAAAGGGCGAAGGTAGCCGAGGTAATATTATTCGAACTGGGGAGGATCGAATCCCATCTTCTGGGAATAGGTACAAGCGCGTTGGACTTGGGCGCTTTTTCCGCATTTCTCTATCTTTTCAAAGAAAGAGAGAGGATCTACGACATACTGGAAATGGTCTGCGGGGCAAGGCTTACTACGTCTTATCCTAGAGTGGGAGGGCTGCCCGATGATTTGCCCGAAGATTTTGAGGATGCAATAAGAAATTTCTTAAAAGCCTTCCCGAAAACTTTGATGGAGGTGGACAAGCTCTTAACCAGAAACCGGATCTGGGTCGACCGGACTAAGGATGTCGCCTTCATAAGCGCCGATGACGCAATCGACCTGGGACTCACCGGACCAGTGCTTAGAGGAAGCGGAGTACCTTACGACGTCAGAAAGGCAATGCCTTATTTAGGATATGAGAACTATGATTTTGAGATACCGGTAATCTCAGACGGAGACGCATACGCCCGATATCTGGTCAGGATGGAAGAGATGCGCCAGAGCATGCACATAATCGAACAGGCGATTAATAACCTTCCGGACGGTCCCTACATAGCCGACCTGCCGGAGATAGTTCTTCCCCGAAAGGAACTCACCTATACCAGAATGGAATCCCTGATAAGACATTTCGTGCTGGTTTATGAGGGATTCAAGCCCCCTCCGGGCGAAGTGTATCACGCCGTGGAAAACCCCAAAGGCGAGCTTGGCTACTACATCGTCAGCGACGGTTCGGGAAAACCCTACAGAATGCGGGTGAGAGGGCCTTCATTCGTGAACCTTCAGGCCCTTCCTAAGATGGTGGAAGGTCGATTAATAGCCGACGTGATTGCGGCAATCGGAAGCATAGACATAGTGCTCGGAGAGGTGGATAGATAAAATTTTTGTAGGGGCAATATTTGTGATTGCCCCTACTTATAACCGGAGTAATCTAGGGCAAACACAAGGTTCGCCCACTACTAATTCTCGTTAATACGCACGGCACACCCTTTTTGTAAGCTCTTTCTAGTTCCGTCATGCACTCCGTAGGCCATTTCTTTCTACTGCTTGACCGAAGGCGCCTTTATTAACTCCACTCCCTTCGGGACTTTGAAATTGAAAAGCGAATCGGAAACCCCTTTGTTAATTTTAATGTCGTGCAGGTTGACCCTGGTCAGATTTCCAAACGGGTCGTAAAGATAAATGGTGTTAACGAGCATGCTCTTCTTATTAACCGCTATCGTAACCTTATTGTACTCCTCCTCGGCACTGTTATCCCTCGGCAACAGGTCAACCAGATAGCTTCCATACTGGTCGGGAAAGACGGAAGCAGAAAACCGGGCGATAAACTGCTCTTTTATGTTTCCTAAGCCGGAAAGGAGGGTGGTTGTGGTGGGGGTGTCCATAACCTCTATCAGGGATGACTCGACCACCTGCTTTTCTTCCTGATTATAAAACCAGATTTTAGAGCCGTCAGAAACAATCTCCTCCTTGTTAGGACGGTAATAATTCCACCTCATCTTCCCCGGTTTCTTCAACCAAACCTCGCCATCTGCCCTCTGCACCTGATTGAGAGACCTGATTGTGGCTTCCTGGGTAAATTTGGCATGAAAGTCGTTAATTCTTTCATAGGTTGACTGAACCTGGTCCAATATCGAATCCAGATTTTTATCTTCCCCTATAGCGGTGTTTTGAACCACAAAAAGTACAACTAAACTTAAAATAATTTTTCTCAATTTCTTTGCCTCTCTTTTAATTGGTCTAGGTCGATAAAGACCTCCCTCGGTTTACCCGCTACCTCCTGCGGGCCTACCAGTCCCTCTTTTTCCATGATTTCTACTATTCGCGCCGCCCGGTTGTAACCGATCTTGAGCTTTCTCTGAAGCATAGATATGGAAACCTGACGGGTCTCTTTTATGATTTTAAGGGCCTCGTAATAGAATTCATCTTTTTCTTCCTCCAGGTCAGTATCTTCCTCCGAGTCTTCGATCCTGGTAATCTCCTGATTGTACTCTGGCGCTGCCTGGGCTTTCAGAAACTCGGTTATTCTCTCCCTCTCTCCGTCGGAAATCATGGCACCCTGTATTCTGGTCAGCTTCGATGTTCCTGGCTGGAGAAAGAGCATGTCCCCTCTTCCCAAGAGCCGCTCCGCTCCCCCGGTATCGAGGATTACCCGGGAGTCGATCTTAGAAGAAACCTGGAAAGATATCCTTGCCGGAAAGTTAGCCTTGATAAGCCCGGCCACAATATCTACCGATGGCCTCTGCGTAGCCACTATGAGATGAATCCCGGCCGCACGCGCCTTCTGAGACAGCCTGGTGATGAACTCCCTTACCTCGTTAGGAGAGACCATCATTAAATCGGCAAGCTCGTCCATTACTATAACTATGTAAGGAAGCCACTTCTGCCATTTATCCTCGGACTCTGACTTCTCCACGTTCCGGTTGTAGCTCTCCACATCCCTCACCCCTTCCTCGGACAAGGTTCTATATCTCTTCTCCATTTCCTCGACCGCCCACCGAAGCGCCTGCGCCGCCTTTTTAGGCTCCGTTACTACGGGATGGAGCAGGTGTGGAATATCCTCGTAAATAGACAGCTCTAGCATCTTCGGGTCGATCATGATGAACTTGAGTTCGTATGGGCTGGCTTTGTAGAGCATGCTGTTGATAACCGAATGAAGTAGTACACTTTTACCGGAGCCGGTAGTACCGGCGATCATCAGATGCGGGGCCTTCCGTAAATCCATGTAAAAAGGCCTGCCGGAAATATCCTTTCCTAGCGCCAGGGTTAGGATTGATTTCCTTCCCAGGAATTCCGGGTCTTCTAATAGCTCCCTTAGAACAACCGTCTCTCTTCTCTGGTTTGGCACCTCGATCCCTATGACGTCTTTTCCCGGTATTGGAGCTATTATTCTTATGCTGAGCGCACTCAAGCCCATGGCCAGGTCATTCTCAAGAGAAGCAATTTTATTTATTTTAATTCCCGGGTCCGGCTTATACTCAAACATAGTGATTACAGGGCCCGGCCTTATCTCCGTGATTTTCCCGGAAACACCCAGGTGTTCGAGCTTTTCCTCGGTCAGCCTAGCCTTTTCGTAAATCGCTTCCCGGTCAAACTCCATCTTCGAATCCTTTCTGGGGTCCAGCAAATCGACCGATGGAAGCCTGAAGTTTGCCCGCTCGACCGTATGCTGTATCAGTTTTAACTGAACCTCTCTTTTGGGAGCCTCGACGACAATCTGAGGGAGAGGTTTATTTTCCACTACCGGTTCAGGCTTGGCTTGAAAAATGGGTTGAAAATGGGTCTCCTTCTTCTCCGGAGCCGGCTTTGCTGTCTTTATGCTCAGCTTTGACAGTTCTGTATATAGGTCGTAAGAAGCATCTATAATCCTCCCACCCAGTTGAAGGCCGGACTTCCATAGATAAGTAACTCCTTCTGAGATAATCATTAATGCCCTTCCACTCCAGCTTAGTATTTGATAGAGCGTGAGATTGGACATTATGATTAAACTCATTGCCAAGAGTATGGTTGCAATTATGTATGACCCTATCGCCCCGGCGACCTTGCCCTTAAGCATTGTGGAGAGGTAAGCACCCAGCCAGCCGCCCGGAGGAGAATATCCTAAGAATGATTCCTTGCCGAAAAAGAGTCCGAGCAATGTCGGTATGACGAAGAGAAGAATAAGGGCAGAAATGGCATTTCTATAAAGCCTCTCCCCAAACCTGCTGGTAAAAACAACCACCGCTATGTAGAACATAACAAAGGGAATTAAAAAAGCGGACAGTCCGAAAGTATTTCCGAGTAGATCGGATATAAAGGCGCCCACCGTCCCCATCGCCCCTTTTACGTCCAGCCCCGATTTAGAGCTATAGAATATCAAGCTCAGGGAGGAGAATACACCGATGGTAAAAAGTAATGCAGAAATTACTTCTCTGGCTATATAATCAGAGGACTCTTCTCTTGCGCCGTTTCTTCTTCTAGCCATATATAGCTAAATATTATGACTCTAAATCAGAATATAACAAGTCATTAATATTCCTCAAAAAATATCGGAATTAAAGGTAGTTGTCAAATAAAATTTAGATGTTTGTTTAAATTGTCCAGGTTTTGAGAGCAAATCCTGCTATGAAAATGTATTGCTGTGATATTTTTCAATGATAAAGGATGGATAGGAAAACGGATCGAGTTAGACGGAATAGGCTCCATAAACATCCTTACCTTACAATATTTACTATGCCCTTTATGCTGACAGCGACTGCTAAATCACCACAACTATCGAGTGGGCTATATGGGGAGAGGAGGAGAATGCGGGGATCGCAAGGAAGATTATGAGGAGGATATTCTCTACTAAATAAGGAAAAAGAGCACTAGTATGATAAGCGCCTCTAAGAAAAGAAGCATTTGGACAATTGTCTCACGTCTTTTTATAGCCTTGTATTCATTTGCAGATTTTTGTTTATCTTCATCAGAAAGTTTAGTTTCTGACTTGCCTAACTTCTCGTAAAGATTATTAACACTAATGTAATTTAATATCAGCAGTAAAGAAGAAACGATAGATGAAAAAACGAGGACAAAGATAAACCACTTGTTTGATTTTCCAAAAATAGCAACTGCAGAAAATACAGTTATTAGAATTCCGTTTAGAGTTAAGAGTGCATTCCAATAAGCAAATTTGGATTCACGCATTGCATCCATAAGGCGAATTTTCTCATTACCGTATTTCGACATAGCAGAGTCAGAATTCATTGATCTCAAATGAAATTAGCTATTTTATTCAATCGAGAATGGTATAAGTTATTTTACTCACTTAATCATAATTAAGGCAAATGACTATATTTATCATAAAGCAGAAAAAAGATCATTTACTTGAGAAACCGTCTATAAATTGGTCTCTATTTTGGGTTAGAAGCAACATGCCGGTGAAAAGCCCGAATGGCGTTTGCCACGCCATCCTCTGACCGTATCCGTTGCCCTAATTCGGCTGCCCGTTGTTTCATAGTAGTGTCAGTAGTGGTAATGCTAATAGCATCCGCCAGGCGTTCGGCCGTTAATTCACGGCGAAGAATCGGATATGGCCCAACCCCTAATGCAGAAACCCTCCTTCCCCAAAAATACATCTCAGCCTGAGATGCTATAACCACATTTGGTACTCCGGCACTCAGGCCGGCAGCGGTTGTCCCCGCCCCTCCGTGGTGCACCACTGCCGCCATTTGCGGGAATAGCCAATCGTGAGGGATCGCATCTAAGGCAAAAACGTTGTCCGGCAATTTGTCTTTGCTCAATCCTGCCCATCCTGAAAGTAGAATCCCTCGCTTACCGGACAGCTTTACCGCCTTTAGTACTATTTCCGTAAGTGCCTCCGGGTCGCTTTCGGTCGTGCTCCCAAAACCGATATAAACCGGAGGCGGCCCGTCAGACAGAAAATCAACAAGGTCCGTAGGAGGCTGCCAGTCGGCAGGGCGGCCGAGGAACCAGTAACCGGTTACATGTACCCAATCGCCCCAATCCGGCGGTTTGGGCATAACGTGTTGGCTATATGCAAATAAGTAGGGGTACTTTTTCTTCGCCATACTTCCCCAGGGGCCGAAGAAGGAAGCAGGCGGCAAGTTGAGTGTATTCTGCCTCCACTCGTTAACCATCCCCCGAAACGGCTGCCAGAAGAGCTGCTCGGCCAGAATGTGGGTCAATATATTGACAGTTCCCGAGAAATTAAATTTCTCCGGTAGTACCACATTGGGAAAAGCACTGGTACGTCTTATCGGCTGTAGCGCTGCTATGAGAGAAGGTATGCCTAGCTTTTCAGCAATGTGGTAACCGCCGATCGCCAGAAGGGAATATATGATGGCGTCTGCTCCCTGACAGGCGACCCATGAGTCCTCCAGTGACTCCTCCATGGTAGGTTTCATAATACGGGTCAATCCCCGGATGAATTTAATCGGGTCACTGCCCGATTTGAGCCAGTCTATTCCTTGCTTGCTCTCAAGCCATTTACGCGGGTCGCACCTTACCGGAAAGAATTCCAACCCGCGGCTTTGGACGAATGCCTCAAAATTACCACAGGCAGCAAAACGAACCTTATGGCCGGCGGCTTCTAATCCCAATCCTAAAGCAAGGTAGGGTTGTACATCGCCTAGCGAGCCGATTGCAATGACGGTAATGTTCATGACTTCTCCTTTTCACCATTCCGAAAACATTTTAACGTGTTAATTTCACATAATACGTTTCATTGTTTTTCTCGTCATTTCGACTGAAAGGAGAAATCTTAAAGCACAAAAAGATTCCTCACAATCTCCCTCATAGGAATTTATTCCTTCGTTTCGCTCAGGACAAGCTCTGAGCAATGGTCTCCAGGTTAAACCGGGATCAATCGGCGATCCTCTCTGCATGTCATCCCCGAACGTTCCCCAATAAAAACATTTGGGGACAGGATTAATCGGGGATCCATTTTTGAAAAACTGGATTCCCGCTTCCGCGGGAATGACAAATCAGCAGATTCCCATCCACCGCATACACGAGGGCAAGCTTCGCAGGAATGACAAAATTGTCCTCCCTCACGATAATTCGGGACCGGGCCCGGAATGACAGTCGTAAGAATGTTTAGAATGGCAAAACAATGAAAAATCTTGCTTCGCGGAAATTCTGGCACATTAAAAATATTCTTGACCGTTCCTCCGCACAAGTTCATCCCGACGCAATTTAGGAATCGCTAATCGCCATTCAGAGAAATGGGATAGAAGTACGTTCCTATTAACTCCCTTTGCCACCAATCACCAGTAGCCTCCTTAGTATCAAAATTCGTGAAACGATATTCGTAGAGCTCGGCGCGAAGATACTTGGGCGGTCCGGAGGGAAATGGATTTCTCTCGAATAATCTCAAGACATCCGGCGAGCCTTGGAGTATCCGCACTACCAAATTTACAAACCAGGGATTATTCTGAGAATTGCCTAATGCGGCAAACCACATCTGCCAATCGAGCCGGGGTTGATGTGGCGCTACCCAGGGCGGAGGTCTTTTCCTATCACCAGGCTTGTATTTAAATTCATATTCGCGCCAATTTTTTCCGTCATTACTACCTTCGATTATTATCTCCGGACGAGAGTTGGTCATTACCCTGAAGAGTCCGTAATTGTTTACAACCCTGAACGGAGAGACCCATAGAAAAGCCTGTCTGAAGACTGTAGGCAAGTTCTGCGACCCGATAACCACACTACCCAACTGGATTAATCCCAGGAAAAGTACGATAAGCGCTATAATAGTTAACCCAATCCGTTTATACAAAGGCGTGCGTGTAAGCCGATGGGCAAATTGTCTAACGTCCATGGAATGCTTAATCTTCGAGGGGAGAAGCCTTTTAAGGAAAGCATCATCAAAAAGCAAGACGCATAATGCAATAGTGAGTAGGTTAAAGAAGGCATAATTACCGGTGAGCGCTATGAGAACCTGGAGAAGAATAATCCCCGCTCCAGCAATAAAGCGAAGCCGCCGCGGTGCAAAAATAAAAAAAGGAATTATCAGTTCAGCAAAAAACGTGAACCCTACCGAGAGCTTATGAAACCATTCCGGCAGTTGATACATATACCAGGCGACCGGGTTGGGTAAAGGCTGTGTATAGTAGTGAAAATCGAGTGCGGTGAAATTTCGCCAAGTCGGGTCGCCACTGGTCAGCTTGCCGATTCCGGAAGAAAACATAAGCCGAAACAGCAGAAGCCGACATAGCCAAATCACCACGGATGAAGGAGGCGACTCACGGGAGAGCCTTGGTAGGACCTGAATAGGCGCTAGAAAGATAGCTAGGAACCCGGCTTCCAATAGCAGGTTATCCCACTGAAAGGACATAAAATATTGACCGGCGTTTACTAAGGACAGATAAAAAACCCACAACATAACCAAAACGGGCACGGTGAGAAAACCAAGAATAAGGAGAATGGAAAGAAGCGTCCCTCCAAGCGCAAGAAATTTAAGGAAGGCATCACTTGAATCCAACCATGCCAGGGTGGGCACTAGCCAGTACGCCCTCGACCCGAAATTAGTATCTACCATCTCCAAAAATCTTCCCACTGGTAGGATTCCATCGCTCCCGATAAGACCGGGAAGTTGTAACCACAATGAGAGAAACGCAACAAAATAGACTATCCCTAGGAGCCTCAAGAAGAGCCAGCAGGATAAGACGTATGAGTGAGGCCCTAAGTCGAGAACCCGGGCAACTTTGGAGTAAAGGCTGGAAATATTCTTATACATCTTTATTCCTTATCATCGGTTTCCTCGACCACCCCAATCAATTTATCACATATTTCAAGTATTATCAGATTGTGGGATAATAAGATGGCATGGGCGGTCGGGAGGTAATTCGGGTTTCAAACCGCCTGAAAGATTTGATAAATTCAGCTTAGAGAGGAGGGATCAACAACATGTCTTCAAAAAAGAAAAGCTATAAAGACACGCCTGATGATTTTATTAAGGTCCTAGAAAAGCAGAGGAAGGAAATGGAAAAGCTGACAAAGCAGTTTTTCGATTACCCCAAGCAGATGGAAAAAATGGTAAAGCCATTTTTAGACTATCAGCAGAGGACAGAAAAAATGACCAAACCCATACTTGAATACCAGCAGAAACTGCTCGGAGAATTCAAGAAATTTCAGGAGGCTTGGGTACAGAATGCCGTCGAGACAATGGAAAGGATAACAGGACAGATCATAGAAGAAAAGACCAAGTTAACTGAAGAGGCTAACAAGCTAATGTCCGAGATGAACCTGCCCGATAAAGTCACTGAGTTCATGGAAAATTTTCAAAAAATTCAGGAAAGGTGGACTGAGCAACTGAAGAAGGCTACAGAGTTCATGGAGAGTTTTATGAAGAAGGTTAAAAAGTAGTAAAATGAATAAAGATATGTTTTGAGACTATGACCTACTTCAGGAATAATGAGAAAACGGAATCCATTAAGGAGTACAACACGAGGTCATTCCCACGAAACATGTCCTCGCGCACGCAGGGAGTAGGAATCCAGTTTTTTTAAAAGATGGATCCCCGATTAATCCTGTCCCCAAATGTTTTTATTGGGGAACGTTCGGGGATGACATGCGGGGAGAATCCCCCGATTGATCTCCTGGTTAAACCGGTGATAAACCGAAAAAAAGAATTTCCTGTGGTTTACCGGGGAGCTTAATCAGAACCCATAAGCTCATAAATCTCTTTATCCGATAGCCCGAAGTAATGAGCTATCTCGTGTAAAAGAACTTCATTAACCTTCTCTTCTACTTCTTTTTCGTTTCTGCACATCCTCTCGATGTTACGCTTAAAAAGGACGATTTTATCCGGGAATTGTATGCCCTGCCACACGCTCCTCTGAGGAAGCGGAGTTCCCCGGTAAAGTCCCAGCAAGAATCTGCCGTCATTTATTTTGAGCCCATCCAAATCATACCGGCTAGGAAAGTCCTCCACCGTAATCGCAACGTTTCGGATCTTTTCCTTGAAGTTATCCGGTATATTTTCGAATGCCTTGTCCACGAGTTCTTTAAATTTTTCTCTATCCAAGCCCACCATATACCTAGATACCCTGAATGAATTTCCATCAAGGCTGGGTACAGCTCTCCGTTCAGACCTGCACGTACATTCCCCGACCACAGGTAAATACTACTACCAGAATTATAAAGTTAAACGATTTTTCTGAGAACCTAAAGTCGGTAAAAAGGGAGGCATAAAGTTTGGGCTCGCTCTGCTACGAATAATGTTTGTTTTGGAACCACGGGGAGAAGCAACGGACTGCATCCATGCGCAGTCCGTTGCGGTTTCATTCACTATTTGGCCGCTTTTGTTTTTTTGGTCTTGGAATTTTTGCTGATGAGTTTCTTCAGCTCTTCCTGGTCCGGACTTAACAGCTCTTTAATTCTTTCCGCATTGATCCCGGCCACGATGATATGGCCAACCTCCGTGTTTACATCATCGTAAATACCTAGTCTCTTCATCCCCTTGGCCTGCTTCTGGTTATGGTCGGTAGGGCTAACATAATGGACGGCAAAAATCTTATACCGATGGATCAAGAACAAGTGCATCAAGGTCATTAATCGTCTTTGCCTATATTCCTCTTTGAACGTATTTTGATCTCTGACCGACAGGATGGTTCTGCCCCTCCGGTCTTGTATGGTTGCAAATATAATGTCAGCGATCTTCTCACCGGCTTCATCCACAACGTTTAACTCCAACAACTCGGAGCCGGCCCTATGTGGACGCAGTTGAACACGTAAAGTCTTTGGAATCTGGTTATAATCTGCCCATAACTCAAGCCATTTCTCAAGAATTCTGGGTGGGACTTCCGTCTCAACCAAATGCTGTACCTGGGTGGACCCCTTCCCCATAGCCTTTGTTGTCGCCGTGCGCCCGGATGAAGCAACCAGGGCCGCATCTAAACGAGGACCTCCCACCAAAGTTTGCGGCGTCCTGTAAGGAGAGTTAAGCAACCTAAACTTGCGCTGGACGCGTGCCAGGGCAAGCATCCCATCCTGCATTAGGGCGGTGGCAAATTCTTCGGCAGCCAATCCGTCAATCTGATGACCGCCATATGTAATGAAGTTAAAAACGAACCCGAGTTTCCCCAGTTCCTTTGGGAAATTCCTCATTTCGTCTTCACTCATACCGGTTGTATCCCAATTGAACGATGGGGATAGGTTATAAGCCAGCATCTTGTCCGGGTATACAGCGTGGATAGCTTCAGCAAAATGTCGTGCCTCTTCCAGATTCGCCGTATTGGTCTCCATCCAAAGAATGTCGGCAAAAGGAGCTACGGCAAGTGACTTTGCGATGGCGTACTCGATCCCTCCCTTAACCTGATAGTAGCCCTCGGGCGTCCTGGATAATTCACAATCCCATGTGGCTTCGATGCCCATTGACCGGGCTTTTTCCCGCGCCTTATGAAACGATACTCTTTTATAAAAATCAAACCACTGGTCAACGGTTAAATCAAGCTGCCTGCCCTCTTCGATCTGAAACTTCATCAACTCGGCGACAGCTTCCCCATACGTCTTAAGCTTTGATTCTATTTCCCATATCTCTACGAATTTTGTGACGACGTTATCCAGCGGTTTGGTGATACTCTTTTCCTTACCCTCTTTTAACGCCTGAATATTCTCGTCGATATAGGACATGAGACCAACCTGCTTGAACCATTCATAAGCGGCTTCGTATTCTTCCTCGGATATTTTGTAAAGTAAATGGCCGTTGACATCCCTTACCCCTTTTTCATAAAACCTTCTTAAGACCGCCAGATAACAGTCTTTATAACCGGGCAAGTCCGTATTTGTGGCACCCAATATGAAAGGATGATCCCGTTCATCTCCTCGGCCATCCAGCAGATTCGCTGCCTCTGCATCGGTCCGGGCGACTATTATCCCAGGGACTTTCATGATATCGAGCTGAAAACGCGCGGCATTTAGTCTCTTGATTTGTTCATCGACCGGGACAAGTACTTTCCCCCCTTGATGCCCGCACTTTTTGGTGCCCGGCTTCTGGTCCTCTATGTGGTATCCGGTCACTCCTACCTCGACAAACCGGCGGATAAGGTTTCGGACGTGGGCATCCCCGCCATGTCCGGTGTCGGCATCGGCAATTATAAAGGGGGTATAGTCAACCTTTGGAGTAGCCTTTCGCTCCTTTTCCGTCATTTTAAACCTGGTGTATTTTTGGTTCTTATCCGCAGTGAGCAGGGCACGGACTATAGTGGCTGCCTCGTCCGGCACCTGGCTTAACGGGTAACTAGCCAGGTCAGGCCCGGGGTCTTCCGTCGTCGAACCCTTAGCCGAAGTAGCCCATCCGCCCAAATAGATACCCTCGATTCCCATCCGTTTCATGGTAACTGCCTGGCCGGGCGAATAGGGACCGAAGGTGGTAATTTGCTCTTTCCTGGCAAATAACTCCCTTAGCCGGTTATAAAACCTCTCTGCCGCTTTGCGGGCAACCGGATAGTCCGTTTCGATAGTTCCCCTCTGTTGGGCAACCTGGCGGGCGGAATAAAGACGGGTAATTCCCTTAAACCGGGGCAATGAGAACCATTGCTTTATCTCGTTTACCTCATTCTCGAAAAACTCCGATTCGTTTTCTTCAGTTACTTCGGCATGAGAATACGGCACAAAATCCAAATTCTCGGTGATTCTTGTCCCATCTTTCTTGAACGCTTCCATGTACATTTTTATCCTTTTTTGAGCGATTTTTAAATCATGATTATTTAAATTTATATTAAGAAGATCTATATACCAGGGTGCTTTGACGTCGTCCAGTACATAAGTCTCCACAATCTCCCGGGCGATGGGCAAGGTGGTTTCTTTGGAATCATCATGAACGTCTTTATCCCTTGCCCGGAGCAGTTTCTGGTATTCTTCCTCCAATAACCTTTTGAATATATCTACAGTAAATAAGTCATCCGATTTCAAACCGGTTTCGCGGTCATCTTCGGTCAGCTTGGCCTTTTTGTGTAACCACTCCCAAAGTATGCTCAGACGAATTTCTCCGGTGGCCATATCCTCCATCAGATATAACACGTCGTCGTTTCCGAAGAAGTCGGCTGGTTTTAACGCCGCCGCTTGATACCCCTGAAGGAAAGCATTGCCATATTGCAGGGCGACGCTCAGGAGATTTCGTGCTCCTCTAATTGTTCGAGGGGCCGGTTCGAGTAGGGTCAAACCGTCCGCATCCTCTTTTGTGTAGGTAAGGGGCGGGAAAGGCCTACCGAGCTGGTTATCCTCACCAACCTTTTCCCACACCGGTCTGACGATATGAACCATCTTCCAATGAGCGACCCACTTACCGCTAGCCCCCTCTCTCCGCTCGCGCTCCGCTCCGGCTACCGCTTTCTCCATACTACTCTTGACGCCCTCTTCAGAACCAACCGGTATATTGGTCTCCATCCCTCCCTGCCAGAGTGCAAAATTACCGTTTAAATCCGGGGTGTTCACTGCCCGGCGTACCCGGTCTTCATAATTCCTCATGTAGCCGTAAGTCATGGTAATGGATTCAATGTTTGGATTCACAAAGTCTTTATCCCAGCACATGGCATCGGCAACGCTATTAATGTAGTCCCACCGGCCGGTATTGAATCCAACGAAATGCCTGCCTAGAACTGCTCGGATTTCCATCAACTGGAATGTTGCCTCTAACTGCTCGATGAGTACGTAGACTTTGATGGTTCCGATAGGAAGACCAAGATACTCTTCCAAGGCCGAAATCATTTCATTCCAGAGGGCTGCTTCCTCCGCAGTCTGAATCTTCGGTAGATACAAAACAATAGATGAGCCCGATTCCTGGAGTTGCCGGTAATTGTTCACGACGTAAAGCACCAAATCAACAATCGATGCCGACATGGCCATGCCGTTTTCGTCACGAATGTGCCGATCGTCTAGATGTAATCCCCTAACCCGAAAAATCTTGGTGGTAAAATCTAGTTGTTCTTTCCAATCCCTGATTATCTCTCTACCGAAAAACCCCAATGCCCATTCATTCATCTCCTTTGCCACCTGCTCTGCCGTTTTCATAAAAAGAGGGTCTTTTTGAAATGCCAGTTTGAGGTTTCTCTGATTGTCTAAAGACATGGTGGTGATCTGGCCCAAAGCATCCTCTCCGTCAAACATCCAGCCGTCTGCACCGGAAAGTAAGGCATAGGCAACATTGCGAATACTCTTCTCAATCGGGGAGTTCGGCTTAGCCGCAGGGCCAGTTCCCTGTATCCACTGACGTTGCAGGTCTTTCGGAATCTCCGGGCCGATAAATTTTCCGTCCCTGGCGTCTTGTACCTTTATATTGGTCCGGGGAATAAAGTCATTTGGGTCTAAAAAGGTTATTCTTTGCTTGTTCCGAATCCGCTCCGCCCTTCGCTGGATTCTTTTTGCCATAACCTCCTTCTGGTCCTCATTAAACCTGGCCATGTAGGACAGAGCGGCCAACGCTTCCGCTGTATATACATCCGGATAGGAACTCTCCAGGCCGTCCCGGATGAGTAGATTCCTAGACCGAGAAAGATCGGTAAGGTATTGATTTTCCCTCTTACGAACGGTACTCATATCCGCATCTCCTTAATATTATTTTTATATCAAACTGACTTGAATAGACGAGCGCCATATTATACCTAATTAATCCCCCTTAGTCGAATTGTTAGGTGAGCATTAAAAGTCGGTTAGGATGTGATTAACCTTATTTCACCGGCCAAATTGTGTAATATATACGGAATATAAATCTAATGCCAGGACAGGACCAGCAGGAGAGAACAACTCTATTATTGGCAAATTGCTTGGAAATTGATGATACCTATCAGTGAAATGGCGACTTCCTTAGCCAGGGATATCCTGGTTGAGTTCGTGTATCATTACCGGGTACCGAAAGCCTTCTACTACTTTTTATTCCTCATCCATAATTACCTAAAGTTTATCAAACCTGATTTAAATAAGTCTTCTCTGTATAGCCATCCAGGACGATAAATCTGGGTGGCTGTGTGGTCAAGTCACGCTCGATATTCTTTTAATACTTCGTTGGGAATATCGAATAACTCTGGCTCCAGGGTGACGGCCTCCTCCTACGATTAACCGTGATTAGGAGAAGGGCCGAAGCCACCCCAAGCATTCAATCATCGCCCGACCATTATGGTAAGGGGACTTCCATGCCCCGGCTTTGTCTCCAGATATCCTTCCTTTTTCCGATACCTGTGCATGCCAATCACCGTGTTGCCAATCCGTCTGATGCCTGACGATCCAATCTAAGGTTCGCGAGAAGCATGCAATATATACATTATCTCTGGTAAGCTCGTACATTTTGAGCGCGCCCACCAACCCCTCTGCCTGAACCCACCATATTTTCTCTCTTCCGTCTGCCGGTGCATTGATGGGGCCGGTGTGATAAAATCCTCCTTGTTCCCGGTCAAAACCGTATCGCAGCGAATACTGGAAGAGCGTCTGGCACAGGTCAAGCAAGGGACCGCTAGATACTCCTGCCGCGTTACAAGAGTCGCTCAGCAACCAAAGGTTTTCCAGGTCATGGCCGTAGGAGACCCGGTCATTTGCAGGGCCGTTTAGTGGCATCCAGTTCTCTCGATATTCATTCGTGCAGGCCCCGATTGTCTTCCGAACCACCGCGTTACTCTGGATAAAAATCAACTCTATAAGCCTCTCCCGGGCGACCCTATCCCCGGTAAGAAGATAATATATTGTCATTGCCTCCAGAAGATGGAGATGGGTATTCATGAGCTTTACAGTGGCAGAAGCGTGGATATAGCCCCCGCTGTCCTCTGGTGGTAGTTTCCAATCCCGCTGAAAAAACTCCCTATACCCTCCATATCTCTGGTCGCGCGCCCGATTCTCCAGTAGGGTGAAAAGCTCCCGGGCAAGTGTTGCCGCTTTAGGGTCACCAGAAACTAATGCATATTGCGAGAGTGCAAAAAGCGCAAAAGCTTGACCATAAAGCTGCTTATCCGGTTTGGTGACTATCCCCCTAGAGTTAACTTCCCAATAAAATCCACCAAACTCCTCATCCCACAGCTTCTCTCGCAAAAATTCATAGCCGTGTTTGGCCGCTTCGAGATGCTCAGCCGTTCCATACTCGGTTTCGGTGAGTCGTGAGAAAAACCAGAGGGTTCGGGCTTGGGTCACAAGCCGCTTATTTGCCCGGCCTTTCCATCTTCCTCTGAGGTCATGATTCAGACGATAGCCGCCTTCAGCCATATCCATAACCTGGGGATACCAGAAGGGAATAATGTTCTCGGTGAGAATTCGTTCGAGGGTTTCTTTAAACTTAGGGAAATCTGATGGTTGTGCCACACCGCATAATAACGAATCTGGCCGCCGGGTATCTTTGCCCGGGTTAGATGAAGAATCACTCCATTCGCCAATTAGCCTAAGAATGGTATTTTTAATACCCATAACCTAATATTAAGGGACCTTTATACCGGGAATGTTAACCCGAATCCTATAAATTGACGTACGAGCCGTGATATATAGACTTCTCCAATCATCGTCACCCCATGCACAGTTGAAAGATTGTTCCGGAGTTATGATTGTTCCCAGGTGATTGCCCTCGGGGTCAAAGACCCAAACGCCTTTCGCTCCCGTGCAAAAAACGTTCCCCTGCGTATCTACCTTCATGCCATCCGGCGCACCGGGCTCCTTTACGTTCATATCGTGAAAAACCCTTCCGCCGGAGAGAGAACCATCCGCTTTCACCTCAAAAACGCGGATATGACGAAGATAAGATGAATCGCCAATGTATAGCCTCTTTTCATCCGGCGAGAATGCAAGCCCGTTAGGTCTCTCAAAATCACCAGCCGCTAAAGTAATTTCCTTTTCGTCGGGTGAGATGCGGTAAACCCCCTGTACGGGCTGCTCCTGCTGGCCGGGCATTATACCATAGGGCGGGTCGGTAAAGTAGATAGAGCCGTCCGACTTTACCACCACATCATTGGGACTGTTGAACCTACTGCCCCGGAATTTATCCGCCAGGACCCCAATCGTCCCGTCCCTTTCCGTCCTGGTTATTCGGCGGTTGCTTTGTTCACAGGCGATTAAGCGGCCTTCCTTGTCCCGCGTAAGACCATTAGAATACCCGCTTTGTTGCCTGAATACCTCTATCCTTCCACGTAACGCTAGCCGGAGGATTTGATTAGAAGGAATATCGCTGAAAAGTAAAGATTTTTCTTCTGCGATCCAAACGGGGCCTTCAGTCTGCCGAAACCCTGTTGCCAAGCGCTTGAATTCGGTATTCCTGGGGAAGAGTTTTAAAAAGGCGCTCGACTTGGCTTCAAGACGCCCCCAGGAGAATAGCCTTCGCTTAGAAACTTTCAGGATTTGAAATATTTTTTGCTTCATCTTGGGTGTGATATATTTTGACTTTTGCCGCTAAGTTCATCGCCCACTCTAGTGCACGCTCCGGGAAGTCGACTGGAAACCACGGATAGGGGACCAACTCTATAAATCCGGAGTAACCAACCATCTTGAGTGTCGACAGGACCCTTTCCCAATCAACAACGTCACCGGGAATCCCCGGCGGGCATTGCATAGCAAATGGATAGTAATTTTTCATACCCTTCATGCGTACATGACGGATGGGCCCATTGAATTCGGTTATGACCTTGCCAGGATCGACCATCAGAATAAACAGGTTTCCACAATCCAGGTTGAGCTGTAAACGTCCTGAATTTATATGGTGGCGAAGCAGAACAAAACCGTTCGGGGTGTCAATCAGTTCGTTTTCGTGGTTCTGTACCAGCAGGTCAACGCCGATTTGCTCCGCTGAGCACTTTTATCATATTTTGCCATCCGGCATTATCATCCATTCCGATTTCACTAGACAAAAGAAAAGACCCGAACACTTTCATGGCCATAGGCAAATCGGTTTTCTTTTTCGAGGCTAGAGAGCCGGAAAGGAATTTCACTGCCGGCACACCCAGGTCCGCCGCAAGGTCCAGGGCCTTTGTGTAAAAACGCTCGGTTTTTCCGCTCGGCACGCCGATGACAAAATCCCCAATTCTCCAAGGGTTTAGAATGCACAAATCTATCTTAAGTTCCTCCGCCAATCTTCTACACGATGATTTCTGGCTATCGGTGATGGTAAAGGGATCGAGATGGCAGCCTGGCCCTATTATCGGCCCGCACGCCGCATATCCGACCTCCGCCAATTTGATTATTGCCTCCTCAAAGTGCAAACGTTCAAGACTGCATGTATGAAAACTAAATTTCATTTGCGCTCTTCCTTGTTTTATTTATTTTTCTACTATTAAGGAATAACCGCCTAGCGGGAGGTCGGTAAAAGAGTTTTACCGGAAATTAATTCCTCAAAAAGCTGCTCGCACTCACCTCGATCAATCGGCAAATCAACGGTCCTTTTTCTTGTGGCGGAGAGTAAAATTGCATTAATTAATTCCAGGCTGGGCAGGGTGCTCTCTCCACTGACCAGGGGTTCAGTTCCATTCAGGATCGAATCAACAAAACTATCCATCAGTAAAGAAAGACCGTGGGGTCTTTTTATCTTAATTAGACCCATGCGCTCCATTAGCTTTTTCCACTTAGGTGGGTCCCCAATCAACTTGACAGATTCCCATTTTGTTCTGGGTTGATAATGATAGTCTTTGAGTTCCGTAACCATAGCCGAAAGAGCGGATTCGTACTTGCCCAGCAGTATCCGGTCCTTATGGTCGAAGGTTAAACTGTATACATCGGGCATGACTATGATCCCCTTATCTCCGGCGACCTGGCGGACGCTATAGCCCCTAGGCTGGTTGATAGTCGCCTGAACGGAGGCAAAGGCGCCGTTTTCAAATATTATATTGGAGCAAAAGACGTCCTCTATTTCTACCTTATGGAGCTGATTGCCCATGAGTGCGGCCACTTGAACCGGTTTACCAATCA